>NZ_JBOBDM010000002.1:0-180591 GCF_050586605.1 Pseudomonas sp. ES1
TGGGGGGGTGGTCTTCCCCCGCGATGCTTTCAGGGGTTGCCTGCGGTGAAATCCGGCATCCCGCCAATCGGCCGGTCGAACTGATAGGGGATCGACTCCAGCGCCAGCCCCACGTTGCGCTGCACCACGAAATGCAGATGCGGCCCACTGCTGTTGCCGGTATTGCCCGACTTGGCCAGTGCCTGCCCCACCACCACCTGCTGCCCCTCCGCCACCACCACCGAACCGCGCATCAGGTGCAGATAGACGCCCATGGTGCCGTCCGGGTGCAGGATGCGCACGAAGTTGCCCGCCGGGTTGCTACCACGCCCGGTCTGGCTGTTCTCGATCCTGACCACCACCCCGCCCCTGGCCGCGATGATCGGCGTGCCCTCGGGCATGGCGATATCGATGGCGTAGCGCCCCTTCGGGCCGAAATGGCTGAAGCGGCCGTTGGGCCCCTGGCTGATGCGAAACGGCCCGCCCTTCCACGGGAAGGGGTAGCGATAGCCCTGGGTACGCTGGATGGGATCGCCCATGGCGTATTCGAACTTGCTGACGTATTTCAACGGCCCGCTGGGTGCGGCCAATATGACGCTGAGCACCTGGGTCGAACGCGCCGGCACCACACGCCTGACCAAACGCGGGGCATTGCCGCCGAAGGCATTGGCCAGGCCATTCAGGCGCAGTTCGACCTCCATGGGTACATGCAGCTCGTTACGCGCCACGAAACGCACGCCGCCACGGAATGCCTCGGTCTGCAGGCGCACCTGGCCATCAAGGCGCTCGACCATGGGCTCGTGAACGATCAAGGGTTTTGCCCCTGGGCTGGGGCTTTCGGAATAAGAGGCCACACCGAAATCGTCGGTGGTCTTGTAGACGGTCATGCCCAGGCTCGACGCCGAGGCCGTGAGCAAGGCACAGAACAGCAGCAGGCGGGCGGGCGGCATGATAGTGGCTTTTTGACAGTTGAGTTCTGTCGAAGCCTAGCAGCCGATTTCAAGACGAGTTGCTACAGCTGGTCGGATGCCATGCGTTCACACCGACCTGTAGGAGCGGCCTTGTGCCGCGAAAGGGCCGCAAAGCGGCCCCAGCGATTTATCCATCACGGCTGAAACCCTGGGGCTGCTCTGCAGCCCTTTCGCGACACAAGGCCGCTCCTACAACCGCAAGCCCTGCGCCTCAGGCGCCGGGCGTGAAGTGCTTCTGCGCAGTGCCACGGGCAATCAGTCGCGACAGGTAATCGAGCTTCTGCGCGTCCTGATCGACGAACTTGAAGTTCAATTGCAGCCAGTCGCTGTCCGGCTTCGGCTCCAGCGCCGCAACGGCGTGCAGGTAGCCGTTCAGCCGCGCCACTTCGGCGTTCTCGCCTTGCTCAAGGTCGAGCACCGCGCCTTCGAGCACCTGCGGCAGGTTGGCGCTGCGACGCACCACCAGCAATGCCTCCTTCAAGCTCAGGGCCTTGATCACGCAAGGTTGCGGACCGCTGGCCAGGCGCAGCTGACCTTGCCCGCGGCCGGTCGGTGCTGCAGCTGCGGCCGGTTTCGGCGCAGGCGCGTTGATCAACGGCTTGGCGGCCGTTGCTGCTGGCGCGGCAGGGGCCGCTACCTTGGCGGCTTCCGGGCGGCCCCCGGTCAGGGCGCTGAGCGAATCGTTGGCAAACGCCGAGTTGACCCGCGCCGGCCCACTCGACATCAGGCTGTCGAGCTTGCCGATCTTGGTCAGCGACTTTTTCACCTTGGTCAGCAGTTGTTCGTTGGTGAACGGCTTGCCGACGAAATCGGAGACACCGGCCTGGATGGCCTGGATCACGTTCTCCTTGTCACCACGGCTGGTCACCATGATGAACTGCATGGTCTTCATTTCTTCCTGCTGGCGGCACCAGCTCAGCAGCTCGAGGCCAGACATCTCCGGCATCTCCCAGTCGCACAGGACCAGGTCGAAACGCTCCTTGCTGAGCATGGCCATGGCTTTGCGGCCGTTGACCGCATCCTCGATTACCATGCCCGGGAAGGCATTACGCAGGCACTTCTTTACCAGATCGCGGATGAACGGGGCATCGTCCACGACCAGCACATTGACTTTACTCATCGATACTCCTCTTGAATCCCGACTAGCATACCGCCGACTGATGGCCATTTGCCAAAACACGGGTCACGCCGGGACTTCTCTTCACGTTCGCGGCTGCCTGCAGGGTGCTCGACCGCAAACGAAAACGCCCGGCGGATGCCGGGCGTTGTTGCTCGGGAGCAATTCTATTTATCGTCCGGTTCAGCCGGAACATTAGCGATTTCGCCCTCATCGAAGGCCTCGCCCTGGACTTCCGCTTTCATGCGCTTGAGGCCCATGTGGCGCACGTCGGTCCCGCGTACCAGGTAGATCACCAGCTCCGAAATGTTGCGCGCGTGGTCGCCGATCCGCTCCAGCGAGCGCAGGGCCCAGATCACACTGAGCACGCGAGTGATCGAGCGCGGATCTTCCATCATGTAGGTGACCAGTTCGCGCAACGCGGTCTTGTACTCGCGGTCGATGGTCTTGTCGTACTGGGCCACCGACAGCGCCAGGTCAGCGTCGAAACGGGCGAAGGCATCCAGTGCGTCACGCACCATGTTGCGCACCTGGTCGCCGATATGGCGCACCTCGACATAACCCCGTGGCGACACGCCTTCCTCGCACAGCTGGATAGCGCGACGGGCGATCTTGGTGGATTCGTCACCGATGCGCTCCAGGTCGATCACCGACTTGGAAATGCTGATGATCAGTCGCAGGTCGGAGGCCGCCGGCTGGCGGCGGGCGAGGATGCGCACGCATTCCTCGTCGATGTTGCGCTCCATCTGGTTGATCTGTTCATCGACTTCACGCACTTGCTGGGCCAGGCCCGAGTCGGCCTCGATCAGCGCGGTGACGGCGTCGTTGACCTGCTTCTCGACCAGCCCGCCCATGGCCAGGAGGTGGCTGCGCACCTCTTCGAGCTCGGCGTTGAACTGCTGGGAGATGTGATGGGTAAGGCTTTCTTTGTTGATCATGCTGTCGCTCCGCGAAGTTGCTAGCTATAAGCTGCAAGCTTCAAGTGGTTCGTGTCGTTCCCTGGCTCCGCGCTAACCGCTTTATCTTGCAGCTTGCAGCTCAAAGCTTGCAGCTGCGCCAACGGCGCCGTTAGCCGTAGCGACCGGTGATGTAGTCTTCGGTCTGCTTCTTCGCCGGGTTGGTGAACAGGGTGTCGGTATCACCGAATTCGACCAGTTTGCCCATGTACATGAACGCGGTGTAGTCCGAAACACGGGCCGCTTGCTGCATGTTGTGGGTAACGATGACGATGGTGTACTTGGATTTCAGTTCGTAGATCAGCTCTTCGACTTTCAGCGTCGAGATCGGGTCCAGTGCCGAGCACGGCTCGTCGAGCAGCAGCACTTCCGGCTCGACGGCGATGGTACGGGCAATCACCAGACGCTGCTGCTGGCCACCGGACAGGCCCAATGCCGATTCGTGCAGGCGGTCCTTGACCTCATCCCACAGGGCCGCGCCCTTCAGCGCCCATTCCACGGCTTCGTCGAGAGTACGCTTCTTGTTGATGCCCTGGATGCGCAGGCCGTAGACCACGTTCTCGTAGATGGTCTTGGGGAACGGGTTAGGCTTCTGGAACACCATGCCAACGCGGCGGCGCAGCTCGGCCACGTCCTCGCCCTTGCGGTAGATGTTGTTGCCGTACAGGTTGATGGCGCCCTCAACGCGGCAGCCGTCAACCAGGTCGTTCATGCGGTTGAAGGTGCGCAGCAGGGTCGACTTGCCGCAGCCGGACGGGCCGATGAAGGCGGTCACGCGCTGCTTGGGGATATTCATGCTGACGTCGAACAGCGCCTGCTTGTCGCCGTAGAACAGGGACAGGCCGGGCACTTCGATGGCCACGGTCTCTTCAGCCAGGCGCAGGCTCTGCTTGTCGCGGCCCAGGGCCGACATGTCGATACCGTGGGTATGAGCTTCGTGTTGCATGTTCTTACTCCATTTGAAGCTGCAAGCTTCAAGCTGCTAGCTGCAAGTTTGGACAGAGCGGCAATCTGCTTGGAGCTTGCCGCTTGTGGCTTAAAGCTGAACTCAGCTGTCGAGGGCCTTGTACTTCTCGCGCAGGTGGTTACGCATCCACACTGCCGAGAGGTTGAGGGTGGCGATCACCAGCACCAGCAGCAACGCGGTGGCATACACCAGCGGCCGCGCGGCCTCGACGTTGGGGCTCTGGAAGCCGACGTCGTAGATGTGGAAGCCCAGGTGCATGATCTTCTGGTCCAGGTGCAGGTACGGGTAGTTGCCGTCCAGCGGCAGCGATGGCGCCAGCTTCACCACACCCACCAGCATCAGCGGGGCCACTTCACCGGCGGCGCGGGCCACGGCGAGGATCATGCCGGTCATCATGGCCGGGCTGGCCATCGGCAGGACGATCTTCCACAGGGTCTCGGCCTTGGTCGCACCCAGGGCCAGCGAGCCCTCACGCACGGTGCGTGGGATGCGCGCCAGGCCTTCCTCGGTGGCCACGATCACCACCGGCACCGCCAGCAGCGCCAGGGTCAGCGAAGCCCACAGCAGGCCGGGCGTACCCAGGGTAGGCGCCGGCAGCGACTCGGGGAAGAACAGGCGGTCGATCGAGCCGCCCAGCACATAGACGAAGAAGCCCAGGCCGAACACGCCGTAGACGATCGCCGGTACACCGGCGAGGTTGTTCACGGCGATGCGGATCAAGCGGGTCACCGGGCCCTGCTTGGCGTACTCGCGCAGGTAGACTGCAGCCAGCACGCCGAACGGGGTGACGATCACGGCCATGATCAGGGTCATCATCACGGTGCCGAAGATGGCCGGGAAGATACCGCCTTCAGTGTTGGCCTCACGCGGGTCATCGCTGAGGAACTCCCACACCTTGGCGAAGTAGGCGCCCATCTTGGTCAGGCCGGACATGGCGTTCGGCTGGATCGCGTGGACCACCTTGCTCAGGTTGATCTCCACTTCGCGGCCGTTGCCGTCGCGGGCCACCAGGCTGTCGCGGGCGAAGGCCTGGTGCAGGCCGCTCAGGCGCTCTTCAATGGCCTTGTAGCGGTTGTTCAGCTCGGCACGCTCGGCGTCCATGTCGGCCTGGGCGGCGGCATCGAGCTTGCCGTCCAGTTCCAGCTTGCGGCCATGCAGGCGCAGGCGCTCCAGGCCGTGGTTGATGGCGCCGATGTCTTTCTTCTCGAGCTTCACCAACTGGTCGTTGAGTTCGCTGGCGCGCTTGAGGCGGGCCTGCAGCTCGTTCCAGGCCTCAGGGCCCTGGGCGACTACCCGCCCGTCTTCCTTGACGCTGACCAGGTAGCCGTAGAAGTTGCCCCACTCGCGGCGCTCCAGGGCGATCAGCTCGGCGGGCTTCTGCTGGTCCACCAGCCAGTCGCCGACCACCCAGGTGAAGTCGCTGCCGTTGAGGTCACGGTTACCGATCTTGATCAGCTCGCGGGTCATGAACTCCGGGCCCTGGTCGGGCACCGGCAGGCCGGCACCCTTGAGGCGTTCGCGCGGTACTTCTTCCTTCTGTACCACTTCACCGATGATCACGTGGTCGGCCTGGCCAGGCACCTTGTAGGTGGCCTGGACCAGGTCGGCCGGCCAGAAGTGGCCCAAACCACGCACGGCGATCACGGCCAGCAGGCCGACGGTCATGATGACCGCCATGGCTACCGCGCCACCGCTGATCCAGACGCCGGGGGCGCCGCTCTTGAACCAGCCTTTGAGGGAATCCTTTTTCACGGATCTCTACCTTTCTATCAAAGCGACGAGTATTTCTTGCGCAGGCGCTGGCGAATCAGCTCGGCCAAGGTGTTCATGATGAACGTGAACATCAGCAGCACGAGGGCGGCGAGGAACAGCACACGATAGTGGCTGCCACCGACTTCCGATTCCGGCATTTCCACGGCCACGTTGGCGGCCAGGGTGCGCATGCCCTCGAACAGGTTCATTTCCATCACCGGGGTGTTGCCGGTGGCCATGAGCACGATCATGGTCTCGCCCACCGCACGGCCCATGCCGATCATCAGCGCCGAGAAGATACCCGGGCTGGCAGTGAGGATGACCACGCGGGTCAGGGTCTGCCACGGCGTGGCACCCAGGGCCAGCGAGCCCAGGGTGAGGCTGCGCGGCACGCTGAACACGGCGTCTTCGGCGATGGAATAGATGTTCGGGATGACCGCAAAGCCCATGGCGATACCGACCACCAGGGCGTTGCGCTGGTCGTAGGTGATCCCCAGGTCGTTGCTGATCCACAGGCGCATGTCGCCACCGAAGAACCAGCTTTCCATGAACGGGCTCATGTACAGCGCGAACCAGCCGATCGCCAGGATCACCGGGATCAGGATCGCCGCTTCCCAGCCATCCGGGATACGCAGGCGGATCGACTCCGGCAGGCGGCTCCAGGCAAAACCTGCGACCAGGATGCCCACCGGCAGGATCAGCAGCAGGCTGAACACGCCCGGCAGGTGGCCTTCAAGGTACGGCGCGAGGAACAGGCCGGCGAAGAAGCCGAGGATCACCGTCGGCATCGCTTCCATCAGTTCGATCACCGGCTTGACCTTGCGGCGCATGCCCGGGGCCATGAAGTAGGCAGTGTAGATGGCGGCGGCGATGGCCAGCGGGGCAGCCAGGATCATCGCGTAGAACGCGGCCTTGAGCGTACCGAAGGTCAGCGGCGACAGGCTCAGCTTGGGTTCGAAGTCGGTGTTCGAGGCGGTCGACTGCCAGACGTATTTAGGCTCG
Source organism: Pseudomonas sp. ES1 (assembly GCF_050586605.1). Taxonomy (NCBI): domain Bacteria; kingdom Pseudomonadati; phylum Pseudomonadota; class Gammaproteobacteria; order Pseudomonadales; family Pseudomonadaceae; genus Pseudomonas; species Pseudomonas sp. ES1. The sequence continues at coordinate 6,745 of NZ_JBOBDM010000002.1, forward strand.
TCGTAGTTCTCGTACCAGACCTTGCCCCACAGCGCGCTGAAGGAAATCTCCGGGTGCGGGTTGCGCAGGCTCAGTGGCAGCAGCTTGCCGCCTTCTTCGATGATGATGCGGTTGGCGCGCGGCGACAGGGCCAGGATGCCCGCGCCTTCGGCGACCGGCTCGACCAGCAGGGTACGGTGCGCGGTGCTGTGGAACACGCCCAGCTTGCCGGCGCTGTCGAGGGCGATGAAGCCCTTGCGGCGCTCTTCGGCGTCGATCTGCACCACCGGGGCGTTGCCCAGCTGGAAGCTGCGGATCAGTTTCAGGCGCGACTCGCCATCCGGGTCGCGGGCCATGAACCACTGGCTCAGGCCGCCCTTGGAGTCACCGAAGATCAGCGAGATGCCGCCGACCAGTTGGCCGCTGGCGGTGATTTCGGCGTTGCCGTCCTCGAGCAGCTTGTAGCGGCCGTTGAGGCTCTTCTCGCGCAGGCTGAAGACGTCGGCGGTGGCACGGCCGTTGACCACGTACAGCCACTGCTGGCGCGGGTCGATGAAGATGTTCTTCACCGTCTCGGTCATCTGCGGCAGCTCGATACGGTTCTGCTCGACGGTGACCTCGTCGGTCATCATGTTCTCGGTGCGCGACAGTTCGATCACCTGCAGGTGGGCACCGGTGGAGCCGGCCAGCAACAGGGTGTCGCCATTGACGTTGACGCTCACGTGTTCCAGCGCGCGGCCCTGGTCATCCAGGGTGAACAGGTCCTGACCATAGGGGTAGTCGATGCCCGCCTCGATGGTCTTCTTGTTGTCCGGATAGGTGATCTTGTAGGTGTGGTGGAACACCAGCGCCTGGCCGTTGGACAGGCCCAGCACCACCAGCGGGCTGCCCGGCTGATCGGTGCTGATCGAGCTGACCTGGGTGCCGGCGGGCACTGGCAGGTCGACGCGTTTGAGTTCGTTACCGGTCTTGGTATCGAAGAACAGGGCCTGGCCCTTGTCGGAAACGCGCATGCCCACGAGGTTCTGTTCCTCGAGGGCGATCATCAGCGGCTTGCCGGCATCCTGCTGCAGCCAGGTCGGCTCCAGCGCTTTCTTGCTGGTCAGCGTGGCGCCCTGGAACAGCGGCAGCACCACGTAGGCCAGATAGAAGAAGATCAGGGTAATGGCAGCCAGCACGGCCAGCCCGCCCACCAGGACGTACCAGCGGGTCAGGCGGTCCTTGAGGGCGCGCATGCGGCGCTTGCGTTGCAGCTCGGGCGTATTGAAATCAATGCGCACCGGCGGGGAATTTTGGGTCATGGTGGAGTTGGCCAGATCATTCATGCGCACACCCTAGCGGTCCCGTATGACAAAAACATGACAATGCAGTGACGCAAGAAAGCCCGCCGCGCAGGAACCCTGGCTTCGGACTGAGAAATTCGTGGACAAGGCCGGGCATCAGCACCGGCCTCATCCTCAGTTACTTACTTCTTTGCGACGTTACCGGCGTGGGACAGGCCCAGGTCAGCCAGGGTCTTGTCGACCACTTTGGCCGGCAGCGGGATGTAGCCATCCTTCACCACGACCTGCTGGCCAGCCTGCGACAGCACCAGCTTGACGAACTCGGCTTCCAGCGGGGCCAGAGGCTTGTTCGGGGCCTTGTTGACGTAGACGTAGAGGAAGCGCGACAGCGGGTACGAACCGTTCAGGGCGTTGGCTTCGTTGTCTTCGATGAACTCGCCGCCTTCTTTCTTGGCCAGGGCCACGGTCTTCACGCTGGCGGTCTTGTAGCCGATGCCCGAGTAGCCGATGCCGTTCAGCGAGGAGCTGATCGACTGCACGACCGAAGCCGAGCCAGGCTGTTCGTTGACGTTAGGCTTGAAGTCGCCTTTGCACAGGGCTTCTTCCTTGAAGTAGCCGTAGGTGCCCGATACCGAGTTACGGCCGAACAGCTGGATTGGCTTGTTGGCCAGGTCGCCGGTCACACCGATGTCACCCCAGGTCTTCACGTCAGCCTTGCCGCCGCACAGGCGGGTGGACGAGAAGATGGCGTCGACCTGGGCCATGGTCAGGCCCTTGATCGGGTTGTCCTTGTGCACGAACACGGCCAGGGCGTCGACGGCAACCGGGATGGCGGTTGGCTTGTAGCCGTACTTCTGCTCGAAGGCCTGCAGCTCGACGTCCTTCATCTTGCGGCTCATCGGGCCCAGGTTGGCGGTGCCTTCGGTCAGCGCGGGTGGAGCGGTGGAGGAGCCGGCGGCCTGGATCTGGATGTTTACGTTTGGATATTCCTTCTTGTAGGCCTCGGCCCACAGAGTCATCAGGTTGGCGAGGGTGTCCGAACCGACGCTGGAGAGGTTACCCGATACACCGGTGGTCTTGGTGTAGGTCGGGATGGCTGGGTCGACAGCGGCGACCGCATTGGCGGTGGCAACGCCAGCGGCGGCAAAGGTCAGGGCCGCCATCAAACGCTTCAGTTTCATGCCTTGCTCCTAGCAGGAATATCGTAGGGGTTGTGATGGAACGGGCCCAAGTATCTGCAGGCCGCATGAACACGATATGACTCCAATGTGACAATTGGATGAAAGGCCATCACCGGTTGCCCGGGATGGCCTTTCAAGATGTTTCTGGAGAGGTGTGCAGCATGCCTCTGTAGGAGCGGCCTTGCGCCGCGAAAGGGCTGCGAAGCAGCCCCGGAGGTCATGCATGATGCCTAGATCCTGGGGCCGCTGCGCGCCCCTTTCGCGGCACGAGGCCGCTCCTGCAGGTCCGCGTGATTCGCTCGGCTCAGCGCTTGTTGGCGAGCAGATAGATACCGACCAGCAGACCAACGGCACACAGACATGCCACGTAGTAAGCCGGCGCCATCGGGCTGAACTTGAGCAGCGCGGTCACCACCATCGGCGTCAAACCGCCGAAGATGGCGTAGGCCAGGTTGTAGGAGAACGACAGCCCACTGAAGCGCACCACCGGCGGGAACGCCTTGACCATCACGTACGGCACGGCGCCGACGATACCCACACACAGCCCGGTCAGGGCATACAGCGGGAACAGCAGGTCCGGGCGGGTCGGCAGGCTGTGGTAGAAGGCCCAGGACGAGGCCAGCAGCGCCAGGCTGCCGATCACGAACACGCGCCCGGCGCCGAAACGGTCGGCCAGGCTGCCGGCGGCGACACAGCCCAGGCTGAGCAGCACGATGGCCAGGCTGTTGGCCTTGAGCGAATCGGTGGGGCTGACGTGGTAGAGGCTCTGCAGCAGGGCCGGGGTCATCAGGATGATCACCACGATGCCGGCTGACAGCAGCCAGGTGAGCAGCATCGACAGGATGATCGCGCCGCGGTGGTCGCGCAGCACCGCGCGCAGCGGCAGCTCTTCGGCCAGGGCCTTGCGCGCCTGCATTTCGGCAAACACCGGGGTCTCATGCAGCCAGCGGCGCAGGTAGACCGCGAAGAAGCCGAACACCCCACCGAGCAGGAACGGAATACGCCAAGCAAAGTCCGCCACTTCGTACGGGGTATAGATCGTGTTGATCAGTGTCGCCACCAGCGAACCAAGCAGGATGCCCGAAGTCAGGCCAGCAGTCAGGGTGCCGCAGGCATAGCCGGTGTTGCGCGCCGGCACGTGCTCGGAGACGAATACCCAGGCGCCCGGCACTTCACCACCGATGGCCGCCCCCTGGATGACACGCATCAACAGCAGCAGGATCGGCGCCCACAGGCCGATCTGTGCATAAGTAGGCAGCAGGCCCATGATCAGGGTCGGCAGCGCCATCATGAAGATGCTCAGGGTGAACATCTTCTTGCGCCCGAGCAGGTCACCGAAGTGGGCCATGACGATGCCGCCCAGCGGTCGTGCCAGGTAGCCGGCGGCGAAGATGCCGAAGGTTTGCATCAGGCGCAGCCATTCGGGCATGTCGGCGGGGAAGAACAGCTTGCCCACCACCGTGGCGAAGAACACGAAGATGATGAAGTCGTAGAACTCCAGGGCACCACCGAGGGCGGACAGAGAGAGGGTCTTGTAGTCGCTGCGGGTCAGCGGCCTGGAAGGCTGCTCGATACTGCTCGGCACGGAGGTCATCGCTGCTTGTTCTCTTGTAGTGTGCAGGCCGCTTGGCATGCGGCTTCTGGATTGGCTAGCGGGTGAAGATAACAAATTGCCGAGCAGCGCTCATAGCGGTACAAAATCCGTACAGATATTCATGAATGTGACGTCGTCGCTGGCTGTAAGGGTCTATATACTGCCCGCTCGTAGGAAAAGGTTGATTCTGGTGCGGGATGTTGTGCGAAAACGTCGGTCTCTATTGTCAGACTGTTTCGCAGAGTCTCCCCTTTGGCCGCCCCGAAGCGAAATCAGCGTAGTATGCGAGCAGCTGAATCGTTTTTACGGCGTCCGTCACTGCGCCACCCACGAAGCGTCACGGGTCAGAGGCCCCACGGCATGATTGAGCTCGAACAAGAAGATCCTATCCCGCAGGGCGATCTGGCCTTGCAGATCACCGCACTGCCGCGCGAAACCAACGGTTTTGGCGACATCTTCGGCGGCTGGCTGGTCGCGCAGATGGACCTGGCCGGTACCGCCATGGCCAGCCGCGTTGCCGGTGGCCGCGTGGCCACGGTGGCCATCGACCGCATGGCCTTCCTGGTGCCGGTGGCCGTGGGCGCACAGCTCTCCTTTTATACCCAGACCCTGGAAATCGGCCGCAGCTCAATCCAGATGATGGTCGAAGTGTGGAGCGACGATCCGTTGTCCAGCGAATGGCGCAAGGTCACCGAAGCGGTGTTCGTGTTCGTCGCCATCGACGGCAGCGGCCGCACCCGCTCGGTGCCTCGTCGCTGAGCCAGGCGAGCGGTAAACTCATTGCAGGCTAAAGGGTCCAACGGCCCGACAGGCATTCAATGAGACGAGCGCAATGGCTACCTATCAGGTCGACACCGAGCAACACGGCGAACTCAACTGCTGGCGCATCACCAGCGACCGTGCCGAACTTCTGATCGCCCAGCAGGGCGCGCAGGTCCTCAGCTACCAGCGCATCGGCGAGCCGCCTCTGCTGTGGCTGAGCGACCAGGCCATCTTCCGTCAGGGCAAGTCAGTGCGTGCCGGGGTACCGGTGTGCTGGCCCTGGTTCGGCAATCTGCAGCGCAACCCGCAATCGGTCCAGAACATGTTCCAGGGCGAACAGGCAGCGGCCCACGGCTTGGCCCGTGGCCGCGACTGGCAGTTGCTCGGCATGGAAGAGTCCGGCAACAACCTGCTTATCGAATTCACCCTGCCCGAAGCCCAAGGCGAGCTGCCAGGCTGGCCCCATGAGGTCGAGCTCAAGCTGCGGGTAGAGCTTGGCGATCAGTTGCAAATGACCCTCACCAGCTACAACCTCGGCAATACCAATGTCACCCTCAGCCAGGCCCTGCACAGTTACTTCGCCGTGAGCGATGTGCGCCAGGTGCAGGTGGAAGGCGTCGATGGCCTGGGCTATATCGAAACCCTGGCCGACTGGGAGCAGCGCCAGCAGCAGGGCAACCTGGCGTTCACCGGCGAGACCGACCGCATCTACCTGAACGCGCCCCAACAGCTGGCCATCGTCGACCCGCACTGGAAGCGGCGCATCACCCTGCAGGCCAGCGGTTCACGCAGTGCGGTGATCTGGAACCCCTGGACTGACCGCGCCCAGGAGCTGCCGGACATGGCCGACGATGGCTGGCAGCGCATGCTGTGCATCGAGACGGCGAACGTGTGGGACGACGTGGTGGAGCTGAAGCCTGGGGCGAGTCATTCGCTGAGCGTAGTGATCGGTAGCGAAGCGCTCTGATCTGAAATTTTCAAAGTCAGTGCTGGCCTCTTCGCGGGTAAATCGCAGCGGCGAACCGCCGCTCCCACAGGTTATGCGGCGGCCTGTGGGAGCGGGTTTACCCGCGAAGAGGCCGGCCCAGGCAAGTCAAAGATCAGCATCCTCCACCACCCTCACCTTCCCCGCCTCCAGCGCATAGGCCGCATCGGCCAGGTCATTGCTGACCTTCTCCACCTTCAACTGCCCGGTCACCCACAGCGGTGTGTAGATATCGTCGATCTTCAACCCTTTCGGATACCGCACCAGCACCAGCTGGTTCGGCGGCGGCGGCGGTACATGGATGCAGGCGCCGGGGTACGGCACCAGGAAGAACAAGGTGCTGTTGCCCTTGGCATCGTTCTCCAGAGGCACCGGATAGCCGCCCAGGCGGATCTGCTTGCCGTTCATGGCGGCCACGGTCTTGGTCGAGTACATCACCGCCGGCAGGCCCTTGCTCTGCTTCAGGCCACCCTTGGCAGTGAACACGCCCTGGGCTTCGGGGGAATTGTGGTCAATCTCGGGCATCTGCTCGAGGGCCTTCTGGTCCGACTTGGGCATCAGCTCCAGCCAATCGGTCTCGGGCAATTCGGCATGGGCCAGGGTGCTGGCAAGCAGCAGGGGGATGAGGAAAAACGCACGCATGGAAATGCTCGGCAACTCAGGTTTGAATTGCCGAGCATTCTAGCCTGTGTTCAGTTCTTCTTGATGAAGCCGTAGATCACCAGAAGGATGATGGCGCCGACCAGGGCCCCGAAGAAGCCCGCGGCCTGCCCGGCCTGGTAGATGCCCAGGGCTTGCCCGCCATAGGTGGCGGCCAGGGAGCCGGCGATGCCGAGGAGGATGGTCATGATCCAGCCCATGCTGTCGTCCCCGGGTTTCAGGAAGCGCGCCAGCAGGCCGACGATCAGGCCGATGAAGATGGTTCCAATGATGCCCATGGCAATCCCTCTGTGGTGAAGTGGAACACGCCAAAGCCTAGACAGCGCTTTGGCTTGTTGCCATCTCAGAGGGTCGGTTGCCTCAGGAAGTTCGCTCAGCCAGCGATCAACGCCTCTACTTCGGCGATCTTGGCCTTGAGCGTGGCCATATCGGCGCAACGCAGGGTGGCGTGGCCGACCTTGCGCCCGACCTTGAAAGCCTTGCCGTAGTGGTGCAGGTGGCAATCGTCGATGGCGACGACTTTGTCCACTGCTGGCACTTCGCCGATGAAGTTGAGCATGGCGCTCTCACCGACCTTGGCGGTCGAGCCCAGCGGCAGGCCGGCAACGGCGCGCAGGTGGTTCTCGAACTGGCTGCACTCGGCGCCTTCGATGGTCCAGTGCCCGGAGTTGTGCACGCGCGGGGCGATTTCGTTGGCCTTCAGGCCACCGTCGACCTCGAAGAACTCGAAGGCCATCACGCCGACGTAGTCCAGCTGCTTGAGCACGCGGCCGACGTAGTCTTCGGCCAAGGCCTGCAGCGGGTGCGCAACGCTGGCCACCGACAGTTTCAGGATGCCGCTGTCGTGGGTGTTATGCACCAGCGGGTAGAAACAGGTTTCGCCATCGCGGGCGCGCACGGCCACCAGCGATACTTCGCCGGTGAACGGCACGAAGCCTTCCAGCAGGCACGGCACGCTGCCCAGCTCGGCGAAGGTGTCGATTACGTCTTCGGGTTTACGCAGGACCTTCTGGCCCTTGCCGTCATAACCCAGGGTGCGGGTCTTGAGCACGGCCGGCAGGCCGATGCTGGCCACGGCGGCGTCGAGGTCGGCTTGCGAGAGGATGTCGGCGAAGGCTGGGGTGGGGATCCCCAGGTCACGGAACATGCTCTTCTCGAACAGGCGGTCGCGGGCGATGCGCAGGGCTTCGGCGCTCGGGTACACCGGCACGAACTGCGACAGGAAGGCGACGGTTTCCGCCGGCACGCTTTCGAACTCGAAGGTCACCAGGTCGACTTCGTCAGCCAGCTGGCGCAGGTGGTCCTGGTCGCCGTAGTCGGCGCGCAGGTGCTCGCCCAGGGGGGCGGCGCAGGCGTCCGGGGCCGGGTCGAGGAAAGCGAAGTTCATGCCCAGCGGGGTGCCCGCCAGGGCCAGCATGCGGCCCAGCTGGCCGCCACCGATTACACCGATCTTCATATCGTCAGCCTCAAGCCTGGCGCGGGTCTGGATTGTCCAGCACGGTATCGGTCTGCTCCGTGCGGAACTGCTTGAGCGCCGCGTGGAACTGCGGGTGCTTGGCACCGAGGATGCTCGCCGACAGCAGGGCGGCGTTGATCGCGCCGGCCTTGCCGATGGCCAGGGTGGCCACCGGGATACCGGCCGGCATCTGCACGATCGACAGCAGCGAATCGACGCCCGAGAGCATCGACGACTGCACCGGCACGCCCAGCACCGGCAGATGAGTCTTGGCGGCGCACATGCCCGGCAGGTGGGCGGCGCCACCGGCACCGGCGATGATCACCTCGATGCCACGGCCTTCGGCCTCATCGGCATACTGGAACAGCAGATCCGGGGTGCGGTGGGCGGAAACCACCTTCACTTCGTAGGGAATGCCGAGTTTTTCCAGCATATCGGCGGTGTGGCTAAGGGTGGACCAATCGGACTTGGAGCCCATGATCACGCCAACCAGTGCACTCATCGTCGAGCCTCTTCGCTTGTGCGCCCGCAGGCGCGTCAAAAAACAACAAGCCACGCGGGACGACCGGCGTGGCTTGTTTGCTGATCTGGACCGGAGCTATCCGGTCGAAAGGCCGCGCAGTATACCGTAACGCAGGCCCATCACGGCACCCCCGGCGACCAACTGTCGCCCTTATTTTTCGGGGCTTTGGCTGACTTTCGGGTCAACTGAACCGCCTTCCAGCTTGCGCCATAGCAAACGCACGTTGGCCTTGCGCACCAGGGCACAGCGATAGAGGCGGATTTCCAGCGGTACATGCCACTGGCTGGCGCCACAGACCACCAATTCGCCACGCTCCAGCTCGCCGCGCATGGACAATTTGGGCACCCAGGCGATGCCCATGCCTTCCAGCGCCATGCTCTTGAGGCTGTCGGCCATGGCCGTTTCATACACCGTGGTATAGCGCAGGTTGCGCTGGCGCAGCAGCAGGTTGACCGAACGGCCGAGGAAGGCACCGGCGCTGTAGGCCAGCAACGGCACGCTGCCCTCGCCTTCCAGGTCGAACAACGGCTTGCCATCGGGCCCCACCGCACACACCGGGAGCATCTCGGTGTTGCCCATGTGCAATGAAGGGAAGATTTCGGCGTCCATCTGCAGCGCGGCGTCCGGGTCGTAGAACGCCAGCATCAAATCGCAGCCGCCCTCGCGCAATGCATGCACCGCATCACCCACGTTGGTGGCCACCAGGCGGGTGGCGATGTTCAAGCCGTCGTTGCGCAACTGGGCTACCCAACGCGGGAAAAACCCCGAGGCCAGCGAGTGCGCCGCCGCCACCTGGATCACCTCGCCCTGCCCGCCTTCAAGATGATGCAAATGGCGAAGAACTTCGCTCAACTGGTCGACAACAGTGCGCGCAGTGACGAGAAACAGCTGCCCGGCCTCGGTCAGTTCGATTGGCGTGCGGGAACGATTCACCAAGGTCAGCCCCAGGGCCGCTTCCAGGCTGCGGATGCGCCGGCTGAAGGCTGGCTGGGTGACGAAGCGGCGCTCGGCCGCTTGCGAGAAACTGCGGGTTGAGGCCAGGGCACTGAAGTCCTCCAGCCATTTGCTTTCGAGGTTCATCGACTACTCCGCAACGCGTGCACCAAAATGGAACACGCTCGATTGTCAATCGGCGTCACATCAAACCGTATGCCGTTTGTGCATAGGTTAGCGTGCAACAGCATTGGCCGCCAAATCTGGCCAGCCCTAGCATTGGCGGCATTCCGGCAGGTGCCGGGTCAAAATCGAGATGATATCCATCATGTCCTCCGCTGCATCGTTCCGCGTCGAAAAAGATCTGCTTGGTACCCTTGAAGTCCCTGCCGATGCCTACTACGGCATCCAGACTCTGCGCGCTGCCAACAACTTCCACCTCTCCGGTGTTCCGCTGTCGCACTACCCGAAACTGGTAGTCGGCCTGGCGATGGTCAAGCAGGCAGCTGCTGACGCCAACCGTGAGCTGGGGCACCTGAGCGATGCCAAGCACGCCGCGATCAGCGCAGCCTGCGCACGACTGATCAAGGGCGACTACCACGAGCAGTTCGTGGTGGACATGATTCAAGGCGGTGCTGGTACTTCCACCAACATGAACGCCAACGAAGTCATCGCCAACATCGCGCTGGAGGCCATGGGCCACCAGAAGGGTGAGTACCAGTACCTGCACCCGAACAACGATGTGAACATGGCGCAGTCGACCAACGACGCCTACCCGACCGCGATCCGTCTGGGTCTGCTGCTGGGCCACGACGCCCTGCTGGCCAGCCTCGACAGCCTGATCCAGGCCTTCGCTGCCAAAGGTAAAGAATTCGACCACGTACTGAAGATGGGCCGCACCCAGCTGCAGGACGCCGTACCGATGACCCTGGGCCAGGAATTCCGCGCCTTCGCCACCACCATGACCGAAGACCTGCAGCGCCTGCGCTCGCTGGCTCCGGAACTGCTGACCGAAATCAACCTGGGCGGCACCGCCATCGGTACCGGCATCAACGCCGACCCGGGCTACCAGATGCTGGCCGTTCAGCGCCTGGCGATCATCAGCGGCCAGCCGCTGGTGCCAGCTGCCGACCTGATCGAAGCCACCTCCGACATGGGCGCCTTCGTGCTGTTCTCCGGCATGCTCAAGCGCACCGCGGTCAAGCTGTCGAAGATCTGCAACGACCTGCGCCTGCTGTCCAGCGGCCCACGCACCGGCATCAACGAGATCAACCTGCCGGCGCGCCAGCCAGGCAGCTCGATCATGCCAGGCAAGGTCAACCCGGTTATCCCGGAAGCCGTCAACCAAGTCGCCTTCGCCATCATGGGCAACGACCTGGCGCTGACCGTCGCCGCCGAAGGTGGCCAGCTGCAGCTGAACGTGATGGAGCCGCTGATCGCCTACAAGATCTTCGACTCGATCCGCCTGCTGCAACGCGCCATGGACATGCTGCGCGAGCACTGCATCGTCGGCATCACCGCCAACGAACAGCGCTGCCGTGAACTGGTCGAGCACTCGATCGGCCTGGTCACCGCCCTGAACCCTTACATCGGCTACGAAAACGCCACCCGTATCGCCCGCGTTGCCCTGGAAACCGGCCGCGGCGTACTGGAACTGGTGCGCGAAGAGAAGCTGCTGGACGAAGCGATGCTCAACGACATCCTGCGTCCGGAAAACATGATCGCTCCACGTCTGGTTCCGCTGAAGGCGTAACCCGACCGTAGCAAACAGTCTCACCAGGTCGAGGGACTAGACACCTCTCAACCTTTCAAGGGCCCGAGCGCACGCATCGGGCCCTTTTTTTATGCGAGTTTCACCCCCTGTGGGAGCGGCTTCAGCCGCGAAGCAGGCGGCGCGGTACATGGCACCGGCTGCGCCGGTGTTCGCGGCTAAAGCCGCTCCCACAGTGGCAACACTCTCCGGCACACAACTTGCTCCATAATGCCCCTCAGCCCCACGGGACACCGAGCATGCTGCATAGCCACCTCACCACCCTCAATGCCGTTTCGCTGATCCTCCAGGTGTTCCAGGAACAGGACGTGGACGCGCAGCAGCTGCTGGCCGGCAGCGGCATTGGCCTGGCAGACCTTGAGCACCCGGACGCCCGCATCACCACCCAGCAAGAGCTGCAGGTGTGCGCCAACGCCCTGGCCCGGCGCGAGGACATCGGCCTGGAACTGGGCCGGCGCATGCATGTGTCGTGCTACGGCATGCTCGGTTACGCGCTGCTCTCCAGTGCCACTTTGGGTGACGCCCTGCGCCTGGCGCTGAGCTTTCCGGCACTGCTGGGAACAGTCTTCCAGTTGCGCCTGGTGGATGATGGCCAACGCGTCTGGCTCAGCGCCAGCGACCACTACGACGCGCCAGGGCTGGCCGCTTTCAATGCCGAGTTCTGCCTGGTGTCGCTGAAAGTGATCTGCGACGACCTGCTCGGCCGCCCGCTGCCCTTGCTGGCGGCACGCTTCGAACACCCCCGCCCCGGTTACCACGCGCTCTACGCCGGTGCATTCGCCTGCCCGCAGGGTTTCGATGCGGGCGACAACGCCTTCGCCTTCGAACGCCGCTGGCTGGACATGCCGCTGCCGCTGGCCGACCCGATCACCCACAAGGCGATGAGTGAACGCTGCCGGCGTTTGAACCTGGAGTTCACCGGGCGCCAGGCCTGGCTGGGGCGGATTCGCCAGTTGCTGCTCCAGCAGCTGGATGCGGCGCCCGGGCTGGAGGGCCTGGCGCGGCAGATGAACTGTTCGTCGCGTACCTTGCGCCGGCACTTGCAGGCGCTGGGCAGCAGTTATCAACAGCTGCTCGACGAGCTGCGCTTCGAGCGGGCCAAGCAATTGCTGGCCGAGGACCAGATGCCGATCTATCGGATTGCCGAAACATTGGGGTTCAGTGAGACCGCGAGTTTCAGGCATGCCTTCCAGCGTTGGAGCGGCGTGGCGCCGAGCCATTTTCGCGGTTGACCTGTACTGGCCTCTTCGCGGGTAAACCCGCTCCCACAGGACGATGCAGGCCTCGAGACCTGCGGTGACCCTGTGGGAGCGGGTTTACCCGCGAAAGGGCCGGGTCAGGATGACTTGGCCACATTGATCCCCTTTTGGCCGTTTGCAACGTCCCCCGGTCTGCCGGCCGCCCACCAGAATGGGCCCACGCCAGTGATTACCCGGAGAACAACAAATGCTGACGATCTATTCCGATGACCACCGCCTGCACCACGGCCGCTGCGAGCTGATCGACGGCAAGCTGATGCCCTGCTTCGAGATGCCCTCGCGCGCCGACCATGTGCTGGAGCAGGTGAAAAAGCGCAACCTTGGCGACGTCCAGGGCCCGACCGACTTCGGCCGCGCCCCGCTGCAGCGCATCCACAGCGCCGACTACCTGAACTTCTTCGAAGGCGCCTGGGCACGCTGGGCCGCGCTCGGCCACGACGGCGACCTGCTGCCCTTCACCTGGCCGGCACGCACCCTGCGCCAGGTCAAACCCACCGGCCTGCATGGCGAGCTCGGTTACTACAGTTTCGACGCCGGCGCGCCGATCACCGCCGGCACCTGGCAGGCCGCCTACAGCGCCGCGCAAGTCGCGCTCACCGCCCAGGCGGCGATCCAGCAAGGCGCCCACTCGGCCTTCGCCCTGTGCCGGCCACCAGGGCACCACGCCGCCGCCGAAGTGATGGGAGGCTATTGCTACCTGAACAACGCCGCCATCGCCGCCCAGGCCTTCCTCGACCAGGGCCGGCGCAAAGTGGCCATCCTCGATGTCGACTACCACCACGGCAACGGCACCCAGGACATCTTCTACCAGCGCAATGACGTGTTCTTCGCCTCGATCCACGGCGACCCGCAGGACGAGTTCCCGTTCTTCCTCGGCTATGCCGACGAGATTGGCGAAGGTGCAGGCGTTGGCTGCAACATCAATTACCCACTGCCCGCCGGTAGCGACTGGGCGGCCTGGAGCGCCGCGCTGGAAGCGGCCTGCCAGCGCATCGCCGAGTACGACGCCGACGTGCTGGTGATCTCCCTTGGCGTGGACACCTTCAAGGACGACCCGATCTCGCAGTTCAAGCTGGACAGCCCGGACTACCTGGAAATGGGCAAACGCATCGGCCAACTCGGCAAGCCGACCCTGTTCGTGATGGAAGGTGGCTACGCTGTGGAGGAAATCGGCATCAACGCGGTCAATGTGCTGGAAGGCTTCCAGCGCGCCCAGCCAGGAGCCTGAACATGGTCCGACTCAAGCGTCTGCTCGCCCCACTCATCGCCGCCAGCCTGTTCACCGGCGCCCTGCAGGCCACCGCCGCGCCGGGCACCCTGCGGGTGTACAACTGGTTCGACTACATCACCCCGCAAACCCTCGTCGACTTCCAGAAGGACAGTGGGGTCAAGCTGATCTACGACATCTTCGACACCAACGAGGCGCTGGAAGCCAAGCTGCTGACCGGCAACTCCGGCTATGACGTGGTGGTGCCGTCCAACGTGTTCCTTGCCAAGCAGATCGAGGCCGGGGTGTTCCAACCCCTGGACCGCAGCAAGTTGCCCAACTGGCAGCACCTGGACCCGGCGCTGATGAAGCTGATCGAAGCCAACGACCCGGGCAACAAATTCGCCGTGCCATACATGTACGGCACCGTGCTCATCGGCTTCAACCCGGCCAAGGTCAAGGCGGTACTCGGTGACAACGCGCCGGTGGACAGCTGGGACCTGATCTTCAAGGAGGAGAACATCGCCAAGCTCAAGCAGTGCGGCGTGGCGCTGCTCGACTCGCCGTCGGAGATCTTGCCGTTGGCGCTGTCGTACCTGGGCCTGGACCCCAACAGCGGCAAGCCAGCGGACTATCAGAAGGCCCAGGACCTGCTGCTGAAGATCCGCCCGCACGTGACCTATTTCCACTCCTCCAAGTACATGGCCGACATCGCCAATGGCGACATCTGCGTGGCGGTGGGCTATTCCGGCAGCTTCTCCCAGGCTGCCAACCGTGCGCGCGAAGCCAACAACGGCGTGGTGGTGGACATGCGCCTGCCGAAGGAGGGCGCACCGATCTGGTTCGACATGCTGGCGATCCCGAAGAACGCGGCCAACCCGGAAGATGCCCACACTTTCATCAACTACCTGCTGCGGCCTGAGGTGATTGCACCGATCAGTGATTTCGTCGGCTACCCGAACCCGAACAAGGATGCGACCGACAAGGTCAGCCCGGCGATCCGCAACAACCCCAACCTGTATCCGACAGCCGAGGCGATGGCCAAGCTGTATACCCTCAAGCCGCTGCCGCGGGATGCCGAGCGGGCACGGACCAGGGCCTGGACCAAGATCAAGTCCGGCACTTGATCATGTAGACATCGGGGCTGTGTTGCAGCCCATCGCCGGCAAGCCGGCTCCCACACCGATCGCATAAGTCCAAGTTATGCGCTAACCCTGTGGGAGCCGGCTTGCCGGCGATGGGCCGCAGAGCGGCCCCAGCTATCTCCAGGCCTTGCGCAGCCGCATCAATGCATCCGCAATCTGCGCCTCCGGTACTGCCGCAAACCCCAGCACCAGCCCCGCACGCTTATCCACAGGCACCTCACTGTCTTCCAGCCAATACCCACTCAACGCATTGACCTCCACCCCCACCGCCTCGGCCCGGGCAACCAACGCTTGTTCCCGCGCAAAGTTATCCACAGCCACTTTCACATGCAGCCCCGCCGCCACCTCCGGCATTGCCCCCAGCCCCGGCACCTCCACCGGCCAGCCAGCCTTCAACACATTCCTGCGCGCCAACGCCGCCCGGCGCATGCGGCGGATATGCCGCTGGAAATGCCCCTGGGCCATGAACTGCGCCATGACGCACTGGCTACCCACTTCCGAATGGCGCACCGCCAGCGCCTTGGCCTGGCTGAACACCTGCACCAGAGGTTTGGGCAGCACCAGGTAGCCCATCCGTAGCGCCGGGAAAGCGATCTTGCCGAAGGTGCCGACGTACAACACCCGACCCTGCCGATCCAACGCAGCCAGCGGTGCCAGGGGCGCGCCGCTGTAGCGGTACTCGCCGTCGTAGTCGTCCTCGACGATCCACCCGCCCTGGCGCTCAGCCCAGGCCAGCAACGACAGGCGCCGGGCCAGGCTCATGGTGACGCCGGTCGGGTACTGGTGGGCTGGGGTTACATAGGCCAGCCGGCAGTCCGGCAGCTCGGCCAGGCGCGCACAGTCCATGCCCTCTTCATCCACCGGTACGCCGCTGACCCTTGCCCCCGCCAGGGCGAAGGCGTGCCCGGCGGCGCGATAGCCTGGGTTTTCCACAGCCACCCCGTCACCGGGCTGTAACAGCAGCTGTGCACAAAGGCTGATCGCCTGCTGTGCGCCACTGGTGATCACAATTTGTTCAGCCGTGCAGGAAAGCCCCCGCGAGCGACGCAGATAGGTGGCGATCAGCTCACGCAACTGCACTTCTCCCGCGGGGTCGCCATAACCGAGCAGCGCCGGGTCGGGATTTCGCCAGAAACCCGCTTGCAGCTTGGCCCACACCTCGAAAGGAAACAGATCGAAGGCGGGCAGGCCGACCCTGAAAGCCTTCGGCGAGCCGCTTCTGGGTGGCGGCAGGTGGTGATTTTTCAGACGCTGCAATGGCTCGCTACACGCGGTGAAACTGGATAAATCCTCAGTGTCAGATGCCTGAAATGTGGATAAACCTGTTGATAACCCCCGGGATAACCCTGTGGACAGTTGTGTGGATAGTTTTCCCAGCCGGCTCACGTAGGTGCCATCGCCTACCCGGCTTTCGATGAAGCCTTCGGCATACAACTGGTCATAGGCGCGCACCACACTGTTACGCGACAACGCCAGCATCGCCGCCAGGTCGCGGGTAGCCGGCAGCCGTGTGCCGCCTTCCAGGCGCCCATCCAGCACGCGGGCGCGCAGTGCCTGATAGAGCTGCTGGCTGAGCCCGCGGCGGCCACGGTCGAGGGCGAGGCCGGCCGGGTCGAAAGGCAACGCGTGGGTACGTTCGCTCATGGCATTGGACCTATAAAAACAGTCATGAATGGCTCTTACACAGAGCCAATAGCCTGCCTAGGATGGAGCCACAGCACAAGGATCCCCCGGCATGTACAACAGCAAACCGCACCAGGAACACGACCTCGGCCGCCTGCACCAGCACATGCTGCAAACCCGTCTGGCCACGCTGGTCAGCCACGGCGAACAGGGGCTGCTGGCCAGCCACTTGCCGGTGCTGGTCGCCACCGACGAGGGCGAGTTCGGTACGGTCTATGGCCACCTCGCCCGGGCCAACCCGCAATGGCAGGACCTGGCGCAAGGCGCCGAAGCGTTGCTGGTATTCCCCGGCGCCGACGCCTATGTGAGCCCCGGGTTCTACCCGAGCAAGGCCGACAATCCCAAGGTGGTGCCCACCTGGAACTACACGGCGGTGCATGCCTGGGGCCCGGCGGCGGTGATCCACGAGCCCGCCTCCTTGCTCGACATCGTCAGCCGCCTCACCGACCGCCACGAGCAAGGCCGCGCAGCGCCGTGGCGCGTGGCCGATGCCCCTGCGGACTACCTCGACAGCATGCTGCGCGCCATCGTTGGCATCCGCCTGCCCATCGGCCGTTTGCAGGGCGCACGCAAACTCAGCCAGAACCGCTCGGCACAAGACATCGCCGGGGTACGCGAAGGCCTGGCCGCCAGCGCCGACCCTGTGGATAACCAACTCGCCGCGCACATGCGCGACCTCTGAAGGAAAAGGCCCATGACCAGCATCACCCTGCGCCCGGTGGGCGCCAACGACCACGCCGCCTGGCTGCCCCTGTGGCAGGCCTACCTGCGCTTCTATGCAACCGAACTGCCCGAGGCGGTCAGCGCCAGCACCTGGCAACGCCTGCTGGACGGGCACGAGCCGACCCATTCGGCGCTGGCCTGGGTCGATGGCAAGGCGGTGGGGATGGTCAACTTCATCTACCATCGTTCCAACTGGAGCATCGAACCTTCCTGCTACCTGCAGGACCTCTACGTGGACAGCGCAGTGCGCGGCCTGGGCATCGGCCGGCAGCTGATCGAGCATGTCTATGCCACGGCCAAGGCCGACGGCTGCGCCAAGGTGCACTGGCTGACCCACGAAACCAACGCCACCGCCATCAGCCTGTACGAGCAGGTTGCCGAGCGCCCCGGCTTCATCCAATTTCGCAAAGTACTGTAGGCCGCCCATGACCGACGCATTGAACTGGAAACCCGCCGGTACACCCAAGGCCGACCCCCTCGAGGGCCGTTTCATCCGCCTGGAGAAGCTCGACCCGGCGCGCCATGGCGCCGACCTCTGGGACGTGCTGCAAGGGCCAGGCTCGGACCCGGTGCTGTGGGACTACCTGCCCTATGGCCCGTTCGTCGAACGCGCCAGCTTCGACCGTTGGCTCGACGGCAACGCCGCCAGCCGCGACCCGTTGTTCTACAGCGTGATCGACCGCGCCAGCGGCCAGGTGCAGGGCATCCTCAGCTACATGTCGATCGTGCCGGAACAGGGCCGCTTCGAGATCGGCCATATCGCCTTCGGCGCCGCCATGCAGCGCACGCCCAAGGGCACCGAGGCGGTCTACCTGCTGAGCAAGCTGGGCTTCGAGCTGGGCAACCGCCGGCTGGAGTGGAAGTGCAACAACGCCAATGCTCGCTCCAAGCGTGCGGCGGAGCGGTTCGGTTTCGTGTTTGAAGGGGTGTTCCGTAACCACATGGTGGTCAAGGACCGCAATCGGGATACCGCCTGGTACTCGATCACCGATGCCGAGTGGCCGGCCGTGGCGGCGGGGTTCGAGCGTTGGTTGAGTGAGGAAAACCAGCAGCCTCAGGGACAGGTGCTGACGCTGGAGGCATGTCGCCTGGGCTGAAGCCGTCGCGGGGCAAGTCGCATCGGCGCACCGCCGCTCCAACACTTGCGACTTGCTCCGCGATGCAGTCAACCGATCTGCCGGTGACGACTGACCACACCCATTTTCAAGCCGAACGGCTTGAACACTGCATTCAACGACTTGAGCGTGGGGTTGCCTTCCCCCTGCTCGATCTGAATCAGCGTGCGAACCGAAATCTTGCACATCTTCGCAAACTGCGCCTGCTGCATCTTGGCCACCTCGACACGCAAGCGGCGCACTGCCGCGCCGAGTTCCAGGCTGCCGTCGGCGATACCTTCGCGCACAGCGTCGATCAACAAGCCGCGCACATCGATGGAAACTGTCATGCCAGCCCCCAGGCGGTCAGCCGCCGTTGCAGCGAACCGAGGGCAATGGCCGGATGGTTCATTACCGCATCAGAGAGCCCCATATCGGCCAGGATGTCCGGCAATGCCAGCAGGTTGTCGGCATCCTGGCGCAGGCGCTGGAAGGCCTGCTCCGGATCCATGAGGGGCGCCAAGGCATCGCAGGCCGCCCGCCAGTCGATTTCGCCAGCACGCTCGATGGGTGTCGGCCATTTGGTCGTCCGAGTTATTCCTTCCTGGTCCATCACCATTGGTGCCAAGTCATAGATAGGCGCCAGGCGTACCACATCACGCGTGCGGATGATGGCCGTATTGCGTCCATGGTTATCAGCGTTGCCCAGAATCTTGTTGATCAGGTCTCGACGCAAATAGTCCGCAATCATTTCAGGCACTTCACCTTTCTGCCCTGCTTCTTTCCACAGCCCGACCAGGGCCGCTATCACTTCCAGATGCCCCATTCGGCTACCGGCTTCGGTCACGCCGCACAATGAATACACCGACTCCACCGCGTACCGTTCTACCCCTTGGGCAGTGACCTGACGGTCGAAGCGTTCCATCCACAGGCTTGGCTTGCTGCCTTCTTCCAGCGCCATGTACGAGCTGGCCACCGTTTCCAGGCCAAGCTGTCGCAAGGCTTTGTAGTACAAGTGCTCAGCACGCAGGATTTCCTGGTCGTTGGCCAAGGCCTGATTTCTGGCGAACTTGATGAACCAGTGACGCTGGGCGCGCTCATCGGCAAGCACCGCGTCCGGATAAAGCCGGCCATCAGCGTCTTCGGTCATCAACAGCTTTGGCGCTTCGCCGCCGGCACCTGTTGCGCCGCCGATCGCCGCACCCTGCTCATAGGCGTACTCCAGAAAGCGTTGATCCCGCGTGACAACGTCCTCACGGGTAAAGCCCAAGGGATCTGCCAGATCCAGCTGTTCGGTCGACTCCTTGATACGCAAGTTGCCAACTGGTGCGGGAGTACAGCGCCCTAACAGAAAAAGGTCATCGCCGATGTCTGCCGGTTTCTCACGGCCTATGTGCTTGAGCAGAAAGCGCTTGGCCGCGCCTGCAGGGACGATGTCATGTAGGAATGCAGGGGCGTGTGCCAGCCGATGAGCACCAAAATCGACGGGTAGCCTGGCGCTTACCGCTTGGCAGAACAGGCTGTCGTAGGCGTCTGTATGGCTTTTTACGTAATCGGAGGTGTAGGCGAACTCGCAGGGGCTGAGCAAACTTTGCTCAGGCGCGGCAAAATTCAAAGCCATGGCGTCATGCCATTGGCCGTTGGTGTATAGCTGGAGCGTCAGTCTGCTCATTGATCACCTGCAATTTACTGCACTTTTTGCATCGAGACTTGGACAAGTCTGCAGTATAGTGCAGATTCAGACGACAACATCGTTTGAATCTGCATTTAAATGCACTTATGGATCCTGCGACGACAAAAAGCTGCAGCAAAGTGCAGTTTAAAAACCATGGGGATACTAGTCCCATTGGCCCACCCTCAGCGGCAGGCCACGATCTACCTCGTCAAACCAAATTCGCCTTGAGCTCGGCAATGTGCTCCGGGCCGATCCCGCAGCAACCGCCGACCAAACTGGCACCGCGCTGGCGCCAGTTCTGTGCCCAACTCAGGTAGCCCGGTGGGTCGAGGTCTTCGCGCAGCTCGTCCAGGCCATCATTGGCCGTTGCATCCTTGGGCTGGGGCGGGAAGGCGTTGGCGTAGGCACCGATGGCGATATCAGCCCCCAGGCGCTCGAATGCTGCCTTGGCGGCATCGATGGCATCACCGATCACTTCGGGCTGGCTGCAGTTGAACAGCAACACCTGCGCACCAAGCGCGGCAACGGCTTCGGCGGCTTGCGCGACCGGTTCGCCCGAGCGCAGCCGTGGCACGTCATCGACATCTTCATCGCGCAGGGTGAACGACACCCAGAACGGCTTGCCATCGCGCGGCAGCTGCGCGTGGATGGCACGCACTTCCGCGATCGAACTCTGGGTTTCCGCCAGCCACAGGTCGACATGCTCGGCCAGGCCTTCAAGCAACGGCGTCAGCACTGCGGCGACCTGTTGCGGCTGGAACAGGTCCGGGCGATAGGAACCGAACAGCGGCGGCAAGGAACCGGCGACCCGCACCCTGCCCCCTGCAGCATCGGCAGCCGCCCGTGCCAATTGCCCTGCGGTTTGTGCCAGGGCGTAGCCCTCTTTGGCAAAGCGCGCTTCGCCGATATGAAAGGGCACTACCGCATAGCTGTTGCTGGTGATCACTTCGGCACCCGCCGCGATGTAGGCGGCATGGACGGCCACTACGGCCTCCGGCGCCTCGCTCAGCGCCAGCGCCGACCACTCCGGCTGACGAAACGGCGCACCCCGGCGCTGCAATTCCCGCCCCATGCCGCCATCCAGAATAACCAACGACCGTTCGCCCATATGCCATTCACTTATATTGATATGAATAAAATTCACTAGTTAGTACATGCTTATAACTATTAAATATCAAACATCCTTAATTCAAGCACTTTTTCAGGTATCTCCATGCGTTTACCAACCTTGCTGGGCGCCGGTCTCCTTGCCCTGAGCGCTGCTACTCAAGCCTTCGCAGGCGCCACGCTGGAACGCGTGGAAACTCGCAAGGAACTGGTCAATGTGCTGATGGAGAGCTACCCGCCGTTCTCTTTCCTCAACGAGCAGAATCAGCTCGACGGCTTCGATGTGGACGTGGCCAAGGCAGTCGCCGAAAAACTGGGCGTGAAGCTGCGCCTGGAAACACCCTCCTGGGACGTGATCGCTGCGGGCCGCTGGAGCGGCCGCTACGACATCTGCATCTGCTCGATGACGCCGAGCAAGGCGCGCGCCGAAGTGTTCGACTTCCCGGTGGAGTACTACGCCTCGCCGGCGGTGATCGTGGTCAACGCCAAGGACGAGCGCATCCACTCGGCCAAGGACCTGGACGGCCGCAAGGTCGGCCTGACCAGTGCCTCCAGCTACGAGAGCTACCTGAACAAGAACCTGGTGATCGAAGGCGCCGAAGACCGCAAGATCGACTACCCCTTCGACTTCGTCCAGGCCGCCCCGTACGACACCGACAACGTTGCCTTCCAGGACCTCGGCCTGGGCGCCGGCGTGCGCCTGGATGCAATCCTGACCAACCTGGTGACCGCGCAACCCCG
Organism: Pseudomonas sp. ES1; assembly: GCF_050586605.1. Lineage (NCBI taxonomy): Bacteria > Pseudomonadati > Pseudomonadota > Gammaproteobacteria > Pseudomonadales > Pseudomonadaceae > Pseudomonas > Pseudomonas sp. ES1. The sequence continues at coordinate 28,506 of NZ_JBOBDM010000002.1, forward strand.
CCTGGACCAGGACAAGCGTTTCAAGCTGGCCGGGGCGCCGTTGTATGAAGAGCCCAACTCGGTGGCCATCGAGAAAGGCGACCCGGAATGGGATGCCAAGGTGCGCCAGGTGTTCGCCGAGCTGAAAGCCGAGGGTACGCTGGCGAAGCTTTCGCAGAAGTGGATCGGCGCCGACATCAGTAAATGAGTGCACATCAACCTGCTCCCAAACCCGTCGTCACATCGACGGGCACGCGCCTGCTCGGCTTTCGCAGCCGGCTGTACCTGACGTGGCTGGTATTGTTGCTGCTGTTCGTGGGCTTTTTCTTAAACTTTGATCTGAAATTTTCGATCATCGTGGAGAAATTCCCCAACCTTGCAGGCTTCCGGCTTGGCCCCAACGGCTTTTTGCAAGGCGCCGCGCTGACCCTGTTCCTGTGCATCTGCTCGATGTTCACCTCGGTGCTGCTGGGCTTTGCCGCCGCCTTGGCAAGGCTGTCCAGCAGTGCGGTGCTGTTTGGCGTGGCGAGTTTCTACACCTCGTTCTTTCGCGGCACACCGCTGTTGATCCAGATTCTGCTGATCTACCTGGGCCTGCCACAGCTGGGCCTGGTGCCGGGCGCCATCGCCGCCGGGATCATCGCCCTGTCGCTGAACTACGGCGCCTACCTGAGCGAGATCTTCCGCGCCGGCATCATCGGCGTCGCCGTCGGCCAGCGCCAGGCGGCCCTGGCCCTGGGCATGCGCCCGGCGGCGATCTTCTGGCACATCACCCTGCCCCAGGCCATGCGCACCATCATCCCGCCGAGCGCCAACCAGTTCATCTCGATGCTCAAGGACTCGTCGCTGATTTCGGTGATGGGTGTCTGGGAAGTGATGTTCCTGGCCCAGTCCTACGGCCGCTCCAGCTATCGCTACCTGGAGATGCTGACCACCGCGGCGGTGATCTACTGGGTGCTGTCGATCCTGCTGGAGCTGGTGCAGGCCCGGCTGGAGCGGCATTTCGGCAAGGGTTACCAACGCTGAACGGCAGGCGAAAAAAAGGGGAGCATTCGCTCCCCAGAGGTTAACCGCTTGTAGATGAAGGCTTATCTCAGCCTTCGATCTCGATCAGGATCTCGCCCGGGGTGACCCGGTCGCCCTTGGCCACATGGATGGCCACGACCTTGCCGGCGATCGCCGCCTGCACTTCGGTCTCCATCTTCATGGCTTCGGTGATCAGCACCGCTTGACCGGCCTTGACCACATCACCTTCCTTGACCAGCACATCGACGATGTTGCCCGGCATGGTGGTGCTGACGTGGCCCGGTGCGCTGGCCTGCTTGCGCTTGCTGCTGCCACCGCCGACGAACTCGTTGAGTGGCTCGAACACCACTTCTTCCGGCATGCCGTCGATGGACAGGTAGAAGTGACGCTTGCCTTCGGCCTTGACGCCCACGCCGGTGATGTCGACGCGGTAGGTTTCACCGTGCACGTCGATGACGAACTCGGTCGGCACGCCTTCACCGCCCACCGAACCCACCGCGCCGGCTTCCGGAATCGGCAGCAGGGCTTCGGGGGTGAGGGTGCCGGCTTCGCGCTCTTCGAGGAACTTGCGCCCGATGTCCGGGAACATGGCGAAGGTCAGCACGTCTTCTTCACTGCGCGCCAGCGCGCCGATGTCACTGCGCAGCTTGGCCATTTCCGGCTTGAGCAGGTCGGCCGGGCGCACGTCGATCACTTCTTCGCTGCCGATGGCCTGGCGGCGCAGTTGCTCGTTGACCACGCCCGGGGCTTTGCCGTAGCCGCCCTGCAGGTACAGCTTCACTTCGTTGGTGATGGTCTTGTAGCGCTCGCCGGCCAGCACGTTGAAGAACGCCTGGGTGCCAACGATCTGCGAGGTCGGGGTGACCAGCGGCGGGAAGCCGAGGTCTTCGCGCACCCGTGGGATCTCGGCCAGCACTTCACCCATGCGGTTGAGCGCACCTTGCTCCTTGAGCTGGTTGGCCAGGTTGGAAATCATCCCGCCCGGGACCTGGTTGACCTGCACGCGGGTATCCACGGCGGTGAACTCGCTCTCGAACTGGTGGTACTTCTTGCGCACGGCATAGAAATACAGGCCGATCTCCTGCAGCAGCTCCAGGTCCAGGCCGGTGTCGAACTCGCTGCCCTTGAGCGCGGCGACCATCGATTCGGTGCCCGGGTGGCTGGTGCCCCAGGCGAAGCTGGAAATGGCGGTGTCGATGTGGTCGACACCGTTTTCAACGGCCTTGAGCTGGCACATCGCGGCCAGGCCGGCGGTGTCGTGGGAGTGGATGAACACCGGCAGCGACTGCTCGGCCTTGAGTGCCTTGACCAGCTCGCCGGTGGCGAACGGGGTCAGCAGGCCGGCCATGTCCTTGATCGCCACCGAGTCGCAACCCATGGCTTCCATCTGCTGGGCCTGCTTCACGAAGGCATCGATGGTGTGCACGGGGCTGGTGGTGTAGGCGATGGTGCCCTGGGCGTGCTTGCCGGCGGCCTTGACCGCCTCGATGGCCACGCGCAGGTTACGCACGTCGTTCATGGCGTCGAAGATGCGGAACACGTCGATACCGTTGACCGCAGCCTTGGCGACGAAGGCTTTGACCACGTCGTCGCTGTAATGGCGGTAGCCCAGCAGGTTCTGGCCGCGCAGGAGCATCTGCAGGCGGGTGTTGGGCAGCGCGCTGCGCAGCTTGCGCAGGCGCTCCCACGGGTCTTCTTTCAAGAAGCGCACGCAGGCGTCGAAGGTGGCGCCGCCCCAGACTTCCAGCGACCAGTAGCCGACTTTGTCGAGCTTGTCGCAGATCGGCAGCATGTCTTCGGTACGCATGCGGGTGGCCAGCAGGGACTGGTGGGCGTCGCGCAGGATCGTGTCGGTAACAAAGATTTTCTTGGACATTATTCGGTTCCTCACAGGCCTGCGTGGGCGGCGATGGCGGCGGCGATGGCCAGGGCCAGCTCTTCGGGTTTGCGCTTGATCGAGTAGTTGGTCAGTTCGGGGTGGCTTTCGACGAAGCTGGTGTTGAACTGGCCGCTACGGAATTCGGGGTTGCGCAGGATTTCCTGGTAATACGCGGCGGTGGTCTTCACCCCCTGCACGCGCATGTCGTCCAGGGCCCGCAGGCCGCGGTCCATGGCTTCCTCCCAGGTCAGTGCCCACACCACCAGCTTCAGGCACATGGAGTCGTAGAACGGTGGAATGGTGTAGCCGGTGTAGATCGCCGTGTCGGTGCGCACGCCCGGGCCGCCGGGGGCGTAGTAACGGGTGATCTTGCCGAAGCTGGGCAGGAAGTTGTTCTTCGGGTCTTCGGCGTTGATGCGGAACTGCAGGGCGAAGCCGCGGTGCTGGATGTCTTCCTGCTTGATCGACAGCGGCAGGCCCGAAGCGATACGGATCTGCTCGCGGACGATGTCGATGCCGGTGATTTCCTCGGTGATGGTGTGTTCCACCTGCACCCGGGTGTTCATTTCCATGAAGTACACCTCGCCCTCGGCGAGCAGGAACTCCACGGTACCGGCGTTCTCGTAGTTCACCGCCTTGGCCGCACGCACGGCCAGGTCGCCGATGTAGGCGCGCTGCTCAGGGGTGAGCTGCGGGCTTGGGGCGATCTCGATGAGCTTCTGGTTGCGGCGCTGGATCGAGCAGTCGCGCTCGAACAGGTGCACCACGTTGCCGAAGCTGTCACCGAGGATCTGCGCCTCGATGTGCTTGGGGTTGACGATGCATTTTTCCAGGAACACTTCTGCCGAGCCGAAGGCCTTGGTGGCTTCGGAAATGACCCGGGGGAAGTTCTGTTCCAGCTCTTCACGGCTGTTGCAGCGGCGAATGCCGCGCCCGCCACCGCCGGAAGTGGCCTTGAGCATCACCGGATAACCGATGCGGTCGCCTTCCTGCAGGGCTTCGTGGATGTCGGCAACGTTGCCTTCAGTGCCCGGGGTCACCGGCACGCCGGCCTGGATCATGGTGCGGCGCGCTTCGGTCTTGTCGCCCATGCGGCGAATCACGTCAGCGGCCGGGCCGATGAACTTGATTCCGCGTTCGGCGCAGATCTCCGCCAGTTCGGCGTTTTCCGACAGGAAACTGTAGCCCGGGTGCAGGGCATCACAGCCGGTTTCCACAGCCAGGTTGACCAGCTTGCGCGGGTTCAGATAACCGGCCAGGGGCTCGGCACCAATGCTGTAGGCCTCATCGGCGCGCTTGACGTGCAAGGCGTGACGGTCGGCGTCGGCGTAGATCGCCACAGAGCGAATGCCCATCTCGGCGCAAGCGCGCACGATTCGAACTGCGATTTCACCCCGGTTGGCGATCAGGATTTTTTTTATCACTGGAGTCTTCCCAAAGCCGTAGGAACAGACGATCCGGTTTCACCGGTCGGCGCGTGACCAGACGTCGCTGGCCAGTCGCACAATCACCCTAGCGCTGTAGGTCGATAAACAAAAATCAATATTTGTTAGGGCCAGTATTAGCAAAAGCTTATAGTTCGGTAACAAGGTTTTGCCAAAACAGGTGAAAAGATGCGTAAGTCATTGATGCGTATGACGTTGCGTCAATTGCAGATCTTCAATGAAGTGTGTGATTTGCGCTCCTACAGCCGGGCGGCCGAGGAAATGGCGCTGACGCAACCCGCCGTAAGTCTACAGATACGTCAGCTCGAAGAACTGGTGGGCCAGCCACTGTTCGAGTACGTCGGCAAGAAGCTCTACCTGACCGAGGCCGCCGAAGCGTTGCAACGCGCCAGCCGGGACATCTTCGGGCGCCTGGAGAACCTCGACATGCAGCTGTCGGACATGCAGGGCTCACTGCAGGGTCAGCTGAAACTGGCGATCGAATCCAGCGCCAAGTACTTCGTGCCACACCTGTTCGCCGCCTTCAAGCAGCGCCACCCGGAGGTCAACCTGACCTTGACGGTGGTCAACCGGGCCCAGGCGATCAGGCGCCTGTCGGACAACCGCGACGACCTGATCATCATGTCCATGGTGCCCCAGGACATGGGGCTGGAGTTCCTGCCCTTCCTCAACAACCCGATCGTCGCCGTGGCGCCGCCGGACCACCCGCTGTGCAAGCTCGAGAGCCTGCGCCTGCAGGACCTTGAACCTCATACCCTGCTGGTCCGCGAGCAAGGCTCGGGCACGCGCAAGGCCTGCGAGGAGTTCTTCAAGGACAAGCGCGTGCACTTCACCCAGACCCTGGAGGTCGCCTCCACCGATTCGCAGCGTGAATGCGTGGTGGCGGGCCTCGGGATAGCCCTGCTGACCCGCCATGCGGTCAACCTGGAACTGGCCACAGGCCTGCTCAAGGAGCTGCCGGTCGAGGAGTTGCCGCTGTACCGCAGTTGGTGCATCGTGCAGGCCAAAGCCAAGCGCCAGTCACCGGTGGCCTTGGCGTTCCAGGCATTCATCCGCAGCGAACGTGCGCAGATCAGCGCGCTTGTTGAGCGTTTTTCGGGGAAGTTGCCGCCGATACCTGCCACACCGTGATGTCCTGCAGCTCGGGGTAGTCGGCCAGCGAGCGCAGCAGTTCGCGGCGGTCGCAGTAGCTTTCGATCGCGCGGCGGAACTCCATGCGGCGCTGGTCCTTTTCCTGCTGCTTGCGAGCCTTGGCGTTGGGTTGGTACGAACCGTCGTGTTCACGTGCCATTGCCTGTCTCCCAGATAGGATGGGGGGAGTTTCAGACTGGCGCTGCAGGTTTACCGTTTGGCGGTGGAAGGGTGACAGATTCGTGAATCTTCGCTGCCTTTACCAGCCATGTCGCAGGCTTTGACCCCTCCCACAGGCCTGGCGCATATCCTGTGGGAGCGGCTTTAGCCGCGAAGCAGGCGACAGGGTGCATGGCACCGGCTTCGCCGGTGTTCGCGGCTGAAGCCGCTCCCACAGAGCCGGTGTCGCTTCAGAAGTTTGCGATTAAGCCCGTGCAGATCAGTCGTCTGTAGCCTTGATCGACTTGGGCGACAAACGCAGGCTGCGCAAGCTGCGCTTCACGCTCTTGAGGTGGTTGACCAGGCTCGGGCCACGGGCCATGGCCACGCCCATGGCCAGCACGTCGATCACTACCAGGTGAGCAATGCGCGACGTCAGCGGGGTGTAGATTTCGGTGTCTTCGTGCACGTCGATCGCCAGGTTGACCGTCGACAGTTCGGCCAACGGTGTCTGGCTGGGGCACAGGGTGATCAGGTTTGCACCGCTCTCGCGCACCAGGTTGGCGGTGATCAGCAGGTCCTTGGAGCGCCCCGACTGCGAGATGCACACTGCCACGTCACCCGGCTTCAAGGTAACCGCCGACATCGCCTGCATGTGCGGGTCGGAATAGGCCGCAGCTGTGAGCAGCAGACGGAAGAACTTGTGCTGGGCGTCGGCGGCCACCGCGCCGGACGCGCCAAAACCATAGAACTCCACGCGCTGCGCCTGGGCCATGGCACTCACCGCTTGCTGCAGGGCCTGCGGGTCGAGGTGCTCACGCACTTCCATCAGGGTGTGCAAGGTGGTGTCGAAGATCTTCAGGCTGTAGTCGGCAACCGAGTCGTCTTCATGGATGGCGAACTGGCCGAAACTGGCCCCGGCGGCCAGGCTCTGCGCCAGCTTGAGCTTGAGATCCTGGAAGCCCGAACAACCGATCGCCCGGCAGAATCGCACGATGGTCGGCTCGCTGATCCCCACGTTGTGCGCCAGGTCGGCCATCGAACTGTGCATGACGGCAGCCGGATCGAGCAGCACGTGGTCGGCCACTTTGAGTTCCGATTTGCGCAACAGGTGGCGCGATTGGGCGATATGTTGCAACAGATTCACGGTCTGGACTCGGTTATGATCGGCTGGCCGGGATGTAGCTTTCTTGTAGTTATACTACATGCTCGCCAACCCGCCCAGTTAAACGAACGTGGAGAGTGGTGGTTTGACTATACCTTGCGACATCCTGGTCTTCGGCGGCACCGGCGATCTGGCCCTGCACAAGCTGCTTCCGGCGCTCTACCACCTGTATCGCGAGGCCCGCCTGCACAATGCCGTGCGGATCATCTCCCTGGCCCGTCGCCCGTTGCCGCGCAACGACTACGTCAAGCTCGCCGAACGCCACTGCCGCGCACAGATCGCCCGCCAGGACTTCGACGAAGAGGTCTGGCAGCGCTTCTCGGCGCGCCTGGACTACTTCCCCATGGACGCCGCGCAAAGCGCCGACTTCGGCCGCCTGGCGCGCTACCTGGGCGAGCCCGGCGGGCTGACACGCATCTACTACCTGGCCACCGCGCCCCAGCTGTTCGTGCCCATCGCCAACCACCTGCGCATCGCCGGCCTGGCCGACAACGAGGCGCGCATCGTGCTGGAAAAGCCCATCGGCCACTCGCTGGAGTCGGCCACCGCGATCAACGAAGCGATCGGCGAAGTGTTCGACGAGTCCCAGGTGTTCCGCATCGACCACTACCTGGGCAAGGAAACGGTGCAGAACCTCATGGCCCTGCGCTTCGCCAACGCCCTGCTGGAGCCGGTGTGGCGCAACAGCCAGGTGGACCATGTGCAGATCAGCGTCTGCGAAACCCTCGGCGTGGAGAGCCGCGGCGCCTACTACGACCGCGCTGGCGCCACCCGCGACATGCTGCAGAACCACCTGCTGCAGCTGCTGTGCCTGGTGGCCATGGAGCCGCCGGCGCAGTTCGACGCCGAAGCCGTGCGGGACGAGAAGGTGAAGATCCTGCGCGCCCTCAAACCGATCACTGGCCAGGACGTGCAGGACAAGACGGTGCGCGGCCAGTATGGCGCCGGCAAGATCGGCGGCCAGGAAGTACCCGCCTATTACTTCGAGAAAGATGTCGACAACGACAGCGACACCGAGACCTTCGTCGCCGTCCAGGCGCACGTCGACAACTGGCGCTGGGCTGGGGTGCCGTTCTACCTGCGCACCGGCAAACGCATGGCACGGCGTTCGTCGCAGATCGTCATCCAGTTCAAGCCAGTGCCCCATGAGCTGTTCAGCGGCGGCCAGGTCAACCAGTTGCTGATCCAGCTACAGCCGGACGAGCACATCAGCCTGCGCATGATGACCAAGAGCCCCGGCAAAGGCATGCGCCTGGCGCCCGTCGAGCTCGACCTCAACCTCGCCCAGGCATTCGCCCAGACCCGCCGTTGGGACGCCTACGAGCGCTTGCTGCTGGATGTAATGGAAGGTGACTCCACGCTGTTCATGCGCCGTGACGAGGTGGAGGCCGCCTGGGCCTGGATCGACCCGATCCTGCAGGGCTGGGAAGAACACTTCCAGGCGCCACGCCCTTACCCCGCGGGCAGCAACGGGCCGGAGCAGGCCAACAGCCTGCTCGCGCGCCAGGGCCAGGCCTGGCACCTGTAAACGGCGCTGCAATCGCCTGGCCAACGGCAGCGCCGCTCCCAGGCTAGCGCAACAGGTCGGTCGGACGCTCAAGCAATGCCTGGAACGAGGCCGCGTCCACCGGCCGGCTGATCAGGTAGCCCTGCACCTCGTCGCAACCCTGCTCGCGCAGGAACTGCAGCTGCTCGCGGGTTTCAACACCCTCGGCCACCACCTGCAGTTGCAGGCTCTTGGCCATGGCGATGATCGCCCGGGTGATCGCCGCATCCTGGTTGCCGTCGTGCAGGCCACGGATGAATGCCTGGTCGATCTTCACGTAGTCCACCGGGAAGCGTTTCAGGTAGCTGAGCGATGAATAGCCGGTGCCGAAGTCGTCGATCGCCAGTTTGACCCCCAGTTCATGGAGCTGCTCGAAAGTGGCGATGATGTGCTCGACGCTGTCCAGCAACTGGCTTTCGGTGAGTTCCAACTCCAGCAGGTGTGGCGCCAGCCCCGACTCCTGCAGCACCTGGCGCACCAGGCTGACCAGCTTGCCCTGGCGCAGCTGGTACACCGACAGGTTGACCGAGACCCGCACTTCCAGCCCCTGGCGCAACCACTCACAGGCCTGCCAGCAGGCCTGGCGCAACACGAACTCGCCCATCGGCGCGATCAGCCCGGTCTCTTCCGCCAAACCGATGAATTCGCCCGGCGGCACCATGCCCCACTCCGGGTGCTGCCAGCGCACCAGCGCCTCGGCAGCATGCAACTGGCCGGTGCGCAGGCACAACTTGGGCTGGTAGTAGACCAGCAGTTGGCCTTCGTCGATGGCCTTGCGCAGCTGGTTCTCCAGTTGCAGGCGCTCCAGGGTGCTGGCGCGCAGGCTCTCGGTGTAGAACTGGAAATTGTCGCCGCCCAAGTGCTTGGCGTGCTGCTTGGCCATGTCGGCCTGGCTGACCAGCGCATTGAGGTCGAAGGTGGCATCCGACAGCACGCTGATACCCACCGAAGCGCTGATCACTACTTCATGCCCACCCAAGCGCTGCGGCACCCGCAGCTTGTCGAGCAGGCGCGTGGTGACCCGCACCAGGCTGGAAAGGTTGGTGTAACCGTCGAACAGGATGGCGAACTCGTCACCCGACAGCCGCGCCACGGTATCGGCCTCCGGTACCGCGTTGGCGATTCGCTGGGCCGTCTTCTTGAGCAACTGGTCGGCCAGCTCATGGCCGAGGCTCTCGTTGAGCAGCTTGAAGCGATCCAGGTCGACGTGCAGCAAGGCCAGGCTGCGCCCGTTCAGACGTATGCGCTGGGTGGCCTCGTGCAGGCGCAGGCGGAACAACGCACGGTTGGCAAGCCCGGTCAGATCGTCGTAGTGCGCCAGGTAGCGCAGGCGCTCCTCTGACTCGCGCCGGGCCGATAGATCGGTGTAGAAGCCGACGATGTTGGCGATGCGGCCGCGCGCATCACGCACGCTGTTGAGCTGCAACCACTGCGGGTAGAGCTCGCCGTTCTTGCGCGCCTCGACCAGTTCGCCCTGCCAGCGCCCCTGTTGCTCCAACGCCTGATCAATGGCCTGGCTGTGCCGCCGCGCATCGCGGCTGCAGGGCAGCTCCAGGGCGTTGCGAGCGATCAGCTCGGCACGGCCGTAGCCGGTAACGTCGCAGAACGCCTGGTTGACCGCCAACAACTGGAAGCTTGCGTCGAGGATCGCGATGCCTTCGCTGGCGGCCTCGAATACCGTGGCGGCCAGGCGTTGCTGTTCTTCCTGCTCCTTGTGCGCGGAGATGTCACGACGGGTGCCAAGCATGCGCACCACCTTGCCGTCGACATCGCGCTCTACCGCCCGGCCGCGGTCCTCGATCCAGCACCAGTGGCCCTGCACATGGCGTACCCGGTACTCGACCCGGTAGTCCTCGGTGCGCCCTTTGAGATGCTCGACCAAGGTGCGCCGCAGCAGCGGCAGGTCATCGGGGTGCAGCCGGGGCTTGAGGTCGGCGCGAACCGAGCGGACCTGGTCGCCATCGAGGCCGAACAGGGCGTGCAACTGGGTGTGATGAACCTCGTCGCTTTCCAGGTTCCAGTCCCAAAGGCCCAGCTCGCTGGCCTGCAGCGCCAGGGCCAGGCGTTGCTCGCTCTTGCTCAGCGCCTGGTTGGCCAGGTCCAGCTCATGGCTGCGCTGGGCCACGCGCTGTTCGAGGCCGTCGTGGGCCAGGCGCAACTCGTCCTCGGCCTGGCGGCGTTGGCGAACTTCGGTGCTGAGCTGGTGGTTGAGGTCCTCGGCGTGGCGCTGGGTGCTTTGCAGGTGCTCGATCAATGCCTGGTTCTGAAAGCGCCGCAGCAGGCCGCGCTCGATCAGCCGATTGACCTGCCAGGCCACCACCATCAGGGCGCCCAGCAGAATCAGCCCCAGCCAACCCCAGCCACGTTGGTGGCCGGCGTCATAAGCGAACAGGAAAAGAGTCGGCGGCAACAAGCAGGGCAAGGCGAAACTCAGAAATGCCGGCAGGCTGACGGCATAAGCAACGCTGGCCGACAACACCGCAGTGCCCAGCAGGCCGAACACCCAGGCCTGTTGCTCGAAGTTGTCCACAGGCACCAGGGCAATCGCCGCGCTGGCCAGTGTCAGCCCGCTGAAGGCGGAGCCGGCGAGGAACATGCGTCGCCAGTTTGGCCTGGCCTGGCGCGAGGGGGTCGCCGCCTCGAACGCCGCCACCTGGATCACCCGCAGGGCGACCAGCGCCAGCAGCCAGGCCAGCCATACGCTCACCAGCAGATAGCGCGCAGGGCTCCACAACAGCCAGGCGCAGAGCGTACCGGTCAGCAGCATGAACAGCGTGGGCAACAGGGAGCCCTGGTACAGCAGGCGGGTGCGCTCGATAGACAGCTGAGTGGCGAATTGCCTGCGAACGCTCCGTGTCGTCTCTGGCGATGCTCCGATCGCCATGCAATCCTGGGTCATAGGGCTGGTTTCTTGTTGTGTTTTTGTTATGGCAGACCACAAATGTGCAGGGAGAATACACAAGCGCCGCGCCGGACCAAACTGCTCCAGGTCATGATTTTGAAATTGTCCCGCCCGTCCAAATGCGACCGCTCAACCACGCAGGCTGGCGAGCCATGCCGATGAACGGTAAATCGCCCGCCTGGTGATTTGCGTCGGCGGCGTTTGCCCCTGCCCCCTGCCCGGCCCTAGAATGGCCGGATGCGCAATGATGACCTCTCCCTCCTGCTGAACTCCCTCAACGACGCTCAACGCCAGGCCGTAGCGGCCCAGGTCGGGCGGCAATTGGTCCTGGCCGGTGCCGGCTCGGGCAAGACCCGAGTGCTGGTGCACCGTATCGCCTGGCTGATCCAGGTCGTAGGGGCCTCCCCACATTCGATCCTGTCGGTGACCTTCACCAACAAGGCCGCGGCGGAAATGCGCCAGCGGATCGAGCAACTGCTGGGCATCAACCCGGCCGGCATGTGGGTCGGCACGTTCCACGGCCTGGCCCACCGCCTGTTGCGGGCGCACTGGCAGGAAGCGGGGCTGGTGCAGAACTTCCAGATTCTCGACAGCGACGACCAGCAACGCCTGATCAAGCGGGTGATCCGCGAGCTTGGCTTCGACGAGCAGAAGTGGCCGGCGCGCCAGGTCCAGTGGTTCATCAACGGCCAGAAGGACGAGGGCTTGCGCCCACGCCACATTCAGGCGGGCGGCGACCTCTACCTGACCACCATGCGCGACATCTATAGCGCCTACGAACAAGCCTGCGAGCGCGCCGGGGTCATCGACTTCGCCGAGCTGCTGCTGCGCGCCCTCGACCTGTGGCGTGACCAGCCGGGCCTGCTCGAGCACTACCAGCGCCGCTTCCGGCACATCCTGGTGGACGAGTTCCAGGATACCAACGCCGTGCAGTACGCCTGGTTGCGCCTGCTCGGCGCCGGTGGCGACAGCCTGATGGCGGTGGGCGACGACGACCAGTCGATCTACGGCTGGCGCGGCGCGAAAATCGAGAACATCCACCAGTACACCAGCGACTTCCCTGACGCCGAGATGATCCGCCTGGAGCAGAACTACCGCTCCACCGGTGGCATCCTCAAGGCCGCCAACGCCCTGATCGCCAACAACAGCGGGCGCCTGGGCAAGGAGCTGTGGACCGACATGGGCGAGGGCGAGCCGATCACCCTCTACGCCGCGTACAACGAGCACGACGAAGCGCGCTACGTGGTCGAGACCATCGAAGGCCTGATCAAGCAGGGCAATGCGCGCAACGAAATCGCCATCCTGTACCGCTCCAACGCCCAGTCGCGGGTGCTGGAAGAGGCCCTGCTGCGCGAACGTATTCCTTATCGCATCTACGGCGGCCAGCGCTTCTTCGAACGCGCCGAGATCAAGAACGCCATGGCCTACCTGCGCCTGCTCGAGGGCCGCGGCAACGACGCCGCCCTGGAACGGGTGATCAACGTGCCGCCGCGCGGCATCGGTGAGAAAACCGTCGAGGCCATCCGCGACCATGCCCGCCACAGCCAGGTGTCGATGTGGGAGGCGATGTGCCAGCTGCTCGCCGGCAAAGCGCTGAAGGGCCGCGCCGCCAGTGCCCTGGGCGCGTTCATCGAGTTGATCGAGCAGCTTGCCGCCAAGGTGCTGGACATGCCACTGCACCTGATGACCCAGACGGTCATCGAGCAGTCCGGGTTGATCATCTATCACCAGGAAGAAAAAGGCGAAAAGGGCCAGGCACGGGTAGAAAACCTTGAGGAACTGGTCAGCGCCGCACGCAACTTCGAGACCAGCGACGAAGATGCCGACCTGACGCCGTTGTCGGCGTTCCTCGGCCACGCTTCGCTGGAGGCCGGCGACACCCAGGCCGACGAGCACGAGGACAGCGTCCAGCTGATGACCCTGCACAGTGCCAAGGGCCTGGAATTCCCCTACGTGTTCCTGGTGGGCATGGAAGAAGGGTTGTTCCCGCACAAGATGAGCCTGGAAGAACCTGGCCGTCTGGAAGAAGAGCGCCGCCTGGCTTACGTGGGCATCACCCGGGCCATGCGCCAGCTGATCATGACCTACGCCGAGACCCGTCGCCTGTACGGCAGCGAAACCTACAACAAGGTGTCGCGTTTCGTACGCGAAATACCGGCCGGTCTGGTTCAGGAAGTACGCCTGTCGAACTCGGTCAGCCGCCCGTTCGGCGGCGCCAAGGCCCCGGCCAGCAACCTGTTCGCCAACGCCAGCATCCCGGAGACCGCCTTCAACCTCGGCCAACGCGTGCAGCACGCGGTGTTCGGTGAGGGCGTGATCCTCAACTTCGAGGGTTCCGGCGCCCAGGCACGGGTGCAGGTGAACTTCGCCGAAGGCAGCAAGTGGTTGATGCTGGGGTATGCGAAGCTCGAGGCTATCTGAGCCAGATCGCGGGGCAAGCACGCAAGCTCGTGGGAGCGGGCGTGCCCCGCGATGATCTACCAGGCCTGGAACAGCGAAACTCGATATCTGTCAGGCAAAAGCTCGAAACATCTTGTCGCTAGCCATGTCCACAGGTTCATGTGCACCATGACGCGCGTGCAATCCACAAAATGGGAACCCCCAACTTATGCAACGTTTTCTTAGCATCGCTCTGGCGCTCTGCGTCGGCTTGACGCTGAGCCTCGACGCCAACGCCAAGCGCTTCGGTGGCGGCAAGAGCTCGGGCGCAGCGCCCATGCACCAGACTCGCCAGGCCGCACCGACCACACCTGCCGCCGCACCGACCGCTCCAGGCCGTGCACCGGCCGCCGCCAGCGGCGCTTCGCGCTGGCTGGGCCCTCTTGCCGGCCTCGCCGCCGGTGGCCTGCTGGCTTCCATGTTCATGGGTGACGGTTTCCAGGGCATGCAGATCATGGACTTCCTGATCATGGGCCTGATCGCCTTCCTGGTGTTCCGCTTCATCGCCGCGCGCCGTCGCCAGCAACAGCCGCAACACGCTGCTGCCGGCCACGCCCCGTACCAGCGCGAAGCCCAGCCGCAGGCCGCCCCGCAGTCGATCTTCGGTGGTTCCGCCGCGCCAGTCGCCGCCGCACCGGCCATCAACGCCCCGGCCTGGTTCAACGAAGCCAGCTTCCTGGCCGCCGCCCGTTCGCACTTCCAGTCGCTGCAGCAGCACTGGGACGCCAACGAGATGGACAAGATCGCCGAGTTCGTCACCCCGCAAATGCTCGACTTCCTCAAGCGTGAGCGCGCAGAACAGGGTGAAGGCTTCCAGTCCACCTACATCGACGACCTCGATGTACAGCTGGAAGGCGTCGACGACCGCGCCGACAAGACCATCGCCACTCTGACCTTCCGTGGCGTGTCGAAGACCTCGCGCTTCGACCAGGGCGAGGCTTTCAACGAGAGCTGGCACATGGAACGCGCCCAGGGCGAAAACCAGCCTTGGATGCTCGCCGGTATCCGCCAAAACGGTTAACCCGCGCACGTTGCACAAAAAACCCCGGGCCTGTCCCGGGGTTTTTGCTTTTGCCGGAGTCGGCTACTAGGGTATAACGCGCAGCGTTGTCATAAAGGTCAGAGGATGTGAACCGTGGAAGAAGTGATCGAACAACTGCGTGAAGCCAACGAGCCGGTACCGGTGCCGCTGGAGCTGCCAGACGAAGACCAACTGGTCGAAATCGAGGAACAGCTGTTCATCAACATTCCGTTCGTGTTCAAGGAGTTCCTGCTGACCGTCAGCGATGTCGTGTACGGCTCGCTGGAACCTGTGACCGTCACCGACCCGCAGTCCCATACTTACCTGCCAGACGTTGCCTCCAATGCCTGGGACGCTGGTGTACCGCGTGACCTGATCCCACTGTGCCAGGACGGTGAAAACTACTACTGCGTCGAAGAAGACGGCACCGTTGTGCTCTGGGAAGCGGAAGAAGAAGCCATTGGTGAAGACAGCTGGGAATCGGTGTGGCACTGGGCACGGGATGTCTGGCTGGAAAGCTGAATGAGAAATACCCGCATAAAGTAATGGCTCATAGCCATTGAATACCCGTAAAATCGCCAGGCTTTCTGCGCCTGGCGACATCGCTACCGCTCCATCCCCTCGGACGACGATGAAATCTCGCGCAGAGAGCGTTCCCTCGCTCAGTGCGAATGATCGCGGTTGTTCTCCAGCGTCTCCAGCAAGGCGATCTGCATCCGCGTATGAACGCGGATGAACCAGCGCCACAGCAGCGCCACCACCCCCGCCGCCACCACCGCAATGATCAACAGCAGCTCGCTGGTTGGCAGAATGCTTGCCGACAATGCCGACAGCAGCAGGAAAATCACCAGCAACGACAGCAGCGGGATCACTTCGGCGACCACCCTGCGCACACGTTGCGTGTGCCGCCCGGCCATCTCCGGCTTGACCCCCATCTCCGCCAGCAACATCGACAGCGCCTTGAGCTTGCGGTACGCCGCAATCAGGAACGGCAGCGACAGCAGCAGCGCCGCACCCCAGATCAGTGCCTTCTGCTGGCTGACATCCGCCACCCACTCGCTGAGCCATTCGCCGATGCGCCCGGCGAAATAACCGCCACTGAAGAAGATCGCGATCACCAGCGCCAGGTTGACCCCAACCTGCAACAGGATCCGCCGGATCATCGCCGCCAGCATCGCCCCCTCGCCCTGGGGCTGGATGCTGCGCAACCACTCGCCATACAGCGACAGCACCCGTGACAGGCGGCTCGGCATCACCTTGCCCAACTTGATCGACAGCGGGTCGGCCGCGCGGATCAGGTAGGGCGTGAGCAGCGTAGTGATGGCCGACACCGCCACCGCGACCGGATACAGGAAGTCGCTGGTGACCTGCAGGGTCATGCCCAGCGCCGCGATGATGAACGAGAACTCACCGATCTGCGAAAGGCCCATGCCCACCCGCAGCGAGGTGCGCCCGTCATTGCCGGCGATGAATGCGCCCATGCCGCAGGAGAGCATCTTGCCCAGCACCACTGCCAGGGTGATCACCACGATAGGCCAGGCGTACTCGAGCAGAATCGAGGGGTCGATCATCAGGCCGATGGCAACGAAGAAAATGGCACTGAACAGGTCGCGAACCGGCTCGATCAGCCGCTCGATCTTCAGCAGCTGGCGCGATTCGGCCATGATCGCGCCGATCAGGAAGGCCCCCAGCACCATGCTGTACTCGAGCTTCACCACCAGCAGGCAGAAACCGAAGCACAGCCCCAGCACGGTGATCAGCAGCATTTCGTTGCTTTCGAATTTCGCCACATAGGCCAGCAGCCGCGGCACCAGCAGGATGCCGATGACCAGCGCGACGATCATGAACAGCGACAGCTTGCCCACCGTCGAGAACACTTCCCCGGAACTGACCGAGCCACTGACGGCGATGCCCGACAGCAACGCGATGATGCCGATACCCAGGATGTCCTCGACGATCAGCACGCCGAAGATCAGCTGGGCGAAGCGCTCGTTCTTCATCTTCAGGTCGTTGAGCGCCTTGACGATGATGGTGGTCGAGGAAATGGCCAGGATGGCCCCGAGGAACAGCGAATCCATGGTGTTCCAGCCGAACCAGCGGCCGATCTCGAAGCCGATCCAGATCATCAGCACGATCTCGAGGAACGCGGCGATGAACGCCGTGGCCCCGACCTTGAACAGCTTGCGCAGGCTGAACTCAAGGCCCAGGCAGAACATCAGGAAGATCACCCCCAGTTCGGCGAGGGTCTTGATGGTGTCTTCGTCGTGGATCAGGCCGAAGGGAGGCGTGTGCGGGCCGATGATGAAGCCGGCAACGATGTAGCCCAGCACCACGGGCTGCTTGAGACGATGGAAGAGGATGGTCACCACCCCGGCGACCAGCATGATCACCGCCAGATCCTGGATGAAGCTGATGGCATGCATGGCGCGAGTACTCCTTGTGTCAATGCACGTGGCGGACCACTCCTCCGTCGGAAACGACTGACGCAGAAAGCAGGCACATACTGATTTAATAGATGGAAAAGCCCACGTTGCATGGGCCCCGTCAGGTTAACATCGCGCCTTGCCGCAAAATGCCGATGCAATATGCAGAAACAGATCGGCCGAACCGGCGCCGCTGATGGCAAGATCGGCGTGACGATGGAGCGTCAGCCGACGTCCCGTACCAGGATGGGAAACCTCTATGAGGGGAACAGAAGTGTCAGCAGATACCAGCCCCGCTTCAGCGCAACTTCACCGTGAGCTCACTATGGAACCTGGAAACGCCCAGTTGACTATGACCGTCCTGATGACACCGGACATGGCCAACTTCTCTGGCAACGTACACGGCGGCACCCTGCTCAAGTACCTCGACGAAGTCGCCTACGCCTGCGCCAGCCGTTATGCCGGCACCTATGTGGTCACCTTGTCGGTGGACCAAGTGATTTTCCGCGAGCCGGTGCACGTCGGTGAGCTGGTGACCTTCCTGGCGTCGGTCAACTACACCGGCAATACCTCGATGGAGGTGGGCATCAAGGTGGTCACCGAGAACATTCGCGAGCGTTCGGTACGCCATTCCAACAGCTGCTTCTTCACCATGGTCGCCGTGGACGATGATCGCCGCCCGGTGAAGGTGCCGCCGCGCCAGCCGCTCAACAGCGAAGAGAAGCGCCGCTTCCTGCAGGGCCAGCAGCGCCGCCAGATCCGCCAGGAGCTGGAGCAGCGCTATCAGGACCTTAAGACTGACGCCATTTAATAAACCAGGCGCTGCGCCTCGAAACGCACGCGCGGGTGGGCAATGCGGTCCTGGGCCCGCACCAGTTGCAGTTCGTAGCTGGCGCAGGCCTGGGTTTCCAGCAGCACCTCATGCACCGCGGCCGCAGCGAACTCGAACGCCTGCACCCAGCTGTCGCCGAGCAGTACCCGAGCCAGGAACAGCCCTGAGGTGAGGTCGCCCACCCCCACCGGCTGACGCGGGAAGGCCAGCAGCGGGCGACGCAGGTGCCAGCTTTCCTTGGCCGTCACCAACAGCATCTCGAACGCATCCTCCGCGCGCCCCGGGTAACTCAGGTGCTTGACCAGCACCACCTGCGGCCCACGCTCCAGCAGCCCACGGGCCATGCCGACGCAATCTTCAAGGGACTGCGCCTTGCGCCCGCAGAAGCTGTCCAGCTCCAGCTGGTTGGGGCAGAGGATGTCGGCCTGGGCGGCGGCCTGCTCGAGCAGGAATTCGCTCACCTCGGCGGGCACGATGCAGCCTTTCTCGGCGTGGCCCATGACCGGGTCGCACAGGTACAGCGCCTTGGGGTTGACCGCCTTGATCCGCGCGACACCGGCCAGGATTGCTTGCCCTTGCTCGGCACTGCCCAGGTAACCCGACAGCACCGCATCGCAATGGCCCAGTTCGCCGATATTGGAAATGCCTTCCACCAACGCAGGAATTTGCGCTGGAGCAAGCACTTCCCCCGACCACTGTCCATACTGAGTGTGATTGGAGAATTGCACGGTGTTGAGTGGCCAGACGTTGACCCCGACCCGTTGCATCGGAAACACCGCGGCGCTGTTGCCGGCATGTCCAAAGACCACGTGGGACTGAATGGCGAGCAGATGCGGTGTACGTTTCATGCAGGACGATTCCGAAACTGTGTGAACAAATGTGCGGCGCGCAGTATGAACCCGAATGCCATCTGTACGACAGGCCAGCGGCACAGTTAAGCTGGCTCGACCTGTCTGGAGCTTACGCAAATGCTGACCCTAGAAAACGTCTTCGTCCTGATGCTGGTGGCGACCGCCGGCGCCTGGCTGTGGCACAACCACGGGCTGCGCGAAAAAGCCCTGGCCCGGGTCAAGCAGCATTGCGCAAAGCTAGACCTGGAGCTGCTGGACGACGCCGTGGCACTCAAACGCATCGCATTCGTGCGTGACGCCAATGGCCGCAAGCGCCTGGCACGCATCTACAACTTCGAGTTCACCGTCACCGGCGAGCAACGCCACCCGGGTACCGTCACACAATTCGGCGCGCACAGCGTGCAGATCGAGCTGGCGCCCTACCCCTTCGAGATCAAGACCCCGCCACGCACCGATAACGTCATCGAGATGCAGCAGTGGCGCCAGGAGCACAACCGGTGGCACAACTGATCAGCTATCCAGGCGGCACGCCGCCAGCGCGGCCTGCAGCTCGGCCAATGGCTGGGCCTCGGCGAAGATCAGCTCCAGGCGTGAATCCCTGCACCACTCGCTTGGCTGCCACTCGGGCTGTTGGCCTTCAAGGCCGTTGAATGACTGCCAGCCCTGCGGGCTGTGGATAACCCCTTTGGCCCTGCGCCATGGCCAGGCATGCAAAAAGGCCTTCAATTGGGCGGGATCGAAACGCTGACTGGGGTGCCAGCGCCAACCCACGCTCCAACCCCCTTCGCCCTCATTGGCCTGGCAGATCGGCTCGGATGGATCTGTCCACAGCGCTGATGGTGCGGCGATCGAGTTGCCCACAGCCAGCCGCTGCAAAGCCGCCTCGGCGTCAGCGACTGTGGACAAACCTGGCAAGCGGTCCAACGGCAATGCCCCATGATCCGTCCAGACCGAAGGCACCCCGGGGAATAGCGCAGTTATCAACAGGCGCTTGGCTTCATCCACAGATGCCGACTTATTGAAAACCAACAGTGCGGTTGCCGATAAAGCCGCCCGCTGCGCCTCAGGCAGCGGTTCTTCCCTGGCCAGTGCCTGGGCATCCAACACCATCAACAGCGGCTGCACGGCCAGCACAGCCTGCCACGGTGCCTGCCCCAGCTGCTGCAGCAATTGCCGGGGATGGCCCAGCCCAGAGGGCTCGATGAACAGCCGGTCCGGGCGCGCCTTGCGCAGCAAGCGGCCAAGACCAACCTGGAACGGCATGCCGTTGACACAACACAGGCAGCCCCCCGCCACTTCACCGATGGCAATGCCATCGTCATCACGCGCCAGCAGTGCCGCGTCCAGGCCGATCTGCCCGAACTCGTTGACCAGCACCGCCCAGCGCTCGTTGGCCGGGCGCTGCGCCAGCAGCTGGCGGATCAGGCTGGTCTTGCCGGCGCCCAGCGGGCCTGCGATTACATGGGTGGGAATGTTCTGCAACATAGGTAGGTATCAGGCAAGTGCGTGGCCCACTATGCCCCGTCAGGCCAGCCAGTCAAGGCTGAGCAGCAGGCGCCGCTCGCCCGGCGCCGTCAGCGGCGAACGGTGGATAAGGCCTGCACCTTCATTGCCAATCCATTTCTCGCCCTTGAGCAGCGCCACGTCACCCGCCGCCAGCTGGCGGATGTTATCCACAGCAGGTTGATCGAATTGCAGCCTTGAACGGTCAATCGCGCCCTCCTCCAGCCATTGGCTGCCGCTACCGGCATAGGTGGTAAGCAGGCGCACCGGCACGTTATCCACATGAAAACGCGGGCACATCGCGCCATCCAGTACCCGCAGGCGCAAGCCGATGCGCCGTGCACCGAGCAGGCAGGTGTAGGCCGCCACCAGCCACGCCACATCGGCGACGAAACCTTCGTAGCCATGCAGATCGGCCGCTTCCCTGAGCAGCCCCGGCAGCTGTGGCGGCTGCTGCTCGTCGACATCGATCACCCGCTCGTCCGCCAGTGTCTGGCCGAGGCTCAGCACCAGCGCACAGAAATCCTCGACCTGGGCGGGCAACTGGCGCTGCCAGACGGCCAGGTTGACGCCATCCTTGAGCATGTCCGTCATCACCTTGGGTGACGGCCCGAAGACCTGGCAGATATCCACAACCTGGGCCGCCAGCTTCATGCCGCCTGCTCCTCGATCCAAGGGCCGAACGGATCTGCCAGCCGTAGCCAAGCCATAGGCCCCAGGGCCATTTCTTCCTCGCTCAGCAGGCAGGCGTCCAACGCTGTGGATAACTGCGCAAAGTCGATGTTCTGCCCGATGAATACCAGCTCCTGACGGCAGTCACCGGTGTCCACCGACCATTGCTTGAGGATCGCCGCCATATCCGCTTCGTCTTGCGGCCATTGCTCGCGCGGGACGAAACGCCACCAGCGCCCGGCCAGGCCATGGCGCATCATGCCGCCCGCCTGTGACCAGCTACCGGCCTCCTGGTACTTGCTGGCCAGCCAGAAAAACCCTTTTGAGCGCAGCAGCCGGCCATTGCTCCAGGGCGTGTGGATAAAGTCGAAGAAGCGCTGCGGGTGAAACGGCCGGCGGGCCTGCCAGGTGGTCGCGGCGATGCCGTATTCCTCGGTTTCCGGCACGTGTTCACCGCGCAGCTCCTGCAGCCAGCCCGGCGCTTGCGCCGCCTGGTCGAAGTCGAACAGGTCGGTATCGAGTATTCGCGACAACTCAACCTGGCCCATGACCATCGGCACGATCTGCGCCCGGGCATTGAGGCTGCGCAGGATGGCGATCAACTCTTCACGTTCATGTTGGCCGATCAGGTCGATCTTGCTCAGCAGCAACACGTCGGCGAACTCGACCTGCTCGATCAGCAGGTCGCTGATCGAACGTTCATCCTCTTCACCGAGGGTCTCGCCGCGGCTGGCCAGGCTGTCGGCAGCCTGGTAATCACGCAGGAAGTTGAGCCCGTCGACCACGGTGACCATGGTGTCCAGCCGCGCCATATCCGACAGGCTGCGCCCTTGTTCGTCACGGAAGGTGAAGGTCTCGGCCACCGGCAGCGGTTCGGAGATCCCGGTCGACTCGATCAACAGGTAATCGAAACGGCCCTCACGCGCCAGGCGCGCAACCTCTTCCAGCAGGTCTTCGCGCAGGGTGCAGCAGATGCAGCCGTTGCTCATCTCCACCAGTTTTTCTTCGGCGCGGTTGAGGCTGACGTTGCGCTGTACTTCGCTGGCATCGATGTTGATTTCGCTCATGTCGTTGACGATCACGGCAACCCGCAGGTTATCGCGGTTGCGCAAAACGTGATTGAGCAGCGTGCTCTTGCCGGCGCCGAGGAAGCCGGACAGCACGGTGACAGGAAGACGGTTGGGCATGACGGACCTCATCGGGCAGGCGCATTCGAAACGATGCATTGCGTCATGTTATATTATAACAATACAATTTCGCCAAGCCGTCTCGACCGAAGGGTTGCCTGGAGTGCCTCATCGATGAAATTGCCCCGTGCCAGCGCATTGCTGCTGATTGCCCTGCCGGCCTCTTTATTGGCCATGCCCCGCACCGACCTGGCGCTGTGTACGCGCAGCGCCACGCTGTTGGCCTGCCAGGACAGCAAGGGCAACTACTACAGCGTGCGCAGCGCCGGCAGCACCTTCTACCTGCGCGGTTATGAAGTGCAGGGCAAACGGCTGTGGGCACAAACCAACAGCCGCTACGGCGCGCTCACCTTCTTCACGGGCCTTGCCAGCGATGGCGAAGCCTGGGTCGGTTACAGCCGGCGTATCGGCTGGACCACCCTCAATCGCGTCTCGAGCTCCAGCGGCCAGCGCTTCGATCTGCACTGCAGCCTGCTCGGTGGTTGCCGTTGAGCCTTACTTTTTCAGGACACCATTCATGACCAGCCTTAGCCTTTCCCTGCCCGACATCGCCACGCAAAGCAGCCAACACAGCCTGTCGCTGGACTGGGTAGGCATGTGCGGTATCGCCCTGCCGCTGCAGGTGGAAGGTCGCAGCCTGAGCGCCCATGCCAGCGCAGGCGTCAGCCTGGACGACGGGGCTACGCGTGGTATTCACATGTCACGCTTGTACCTGGCGTTGGAAGCGCTCGAACACCAGCCCTTGAGCCTGCCGCTGATTCGCCAGACCCTCGAGCAGTTTCTCTCCAGCCACCAGGGCCTTTCCAGGAGCGCATACCTTCAGCTGGAATTCGATCATCTGCTCAAACGCCCAGCCTTGATCAGCCCTCTGGCCGGCTGGAAACGCTATCCGGTGCGGCTCGATGCACAGCTGAAAGATGAAATGTTCCACGTGGAACTATCCGTGGATATTCCCTACTCCTCTACTTGCCCCTGCTCGGCCGCACTGGCCAGGCAACTCATCCAGGCGCAGTTCGATCAGGATTTCGCCAGCCAAACGCTGGACCGGGACAGCGTGCGCCAATGGCTGGGCAGCAGCAGTGGCATCGTCGCCACACCTCACAGCCAACGGAGCATGGCCAAGCTACAGGTGCGGCCAGGCGCTGATGCGTGGCCACTGACTGAGCTGATCGACCAGGCTGAGCAAGCTTTAGGGACAGCCGTGCAAACCGCCGTGAAGCGTGCCGACGAACAGGCCTTCGCCCTGGCGAACGGGCAGAACCTGATGTTCTGTGAGGACGCCGCGCGGCGCCTGCACCTGGCGTTGCGCCAGTTGCCGTGGGTGAGCGCGTTCAGCGTGCGCGTGGAACATGCAGAGAGCCTGCATGCCCACGACGCAGTCGCTGTCAGCCGCTGGCGGTGGTGATCAGCTGCGGGGTTTCACGGTGCCGCAGTCGTTGCCCAACCATACCGCCCGCGTGTCCATGCTGCCCTGCTGCTGCACACCCGATGCGTTGAAGGTGCCGTTGACCTTGGTCAGGAACTCCTTGTCGCTGAGGAAGGTGGCCTGGCCTTGCCCCTGGGCTTTCGGGCAGCTGAACTGGAACTTCCAGACATTGCCGGTGCGGTCGGTGATCTTCTGGGTGCAGCCCGATTGAGGGTCTTGCAGCGGGATGTCGTTGGTCTTGACCTGCTCCGGGGTCAGGCACGAACGCACGCCCTTGCCACCCACACTGATACCTTGCTTGGCCAAGGCGCCTTCCATCATCGCCCGCTGCTCCGGCGGCAGATTCTTCAACTGGCCGAGCATGAACTGCATGTCGGGTAACGGCTTGCCATCGACCTGCATGTTGCTGGTGGTCAGCTCCCACAGGCCGGGTTGCAGCATCTGCGCGTGAACCAACGGGCTACCCAGGCCCACGACCAGGGCGAGCAGTGGCAGACGAATCTTCATGGATGAAAGCTCCTCGAATTACCGGCTCCGGCCGGACTGTGCCGTTAGACGTCATTTTCCCTTGCAGGTTGCAGCCACCCCCACGAACGTGGTCTGTTAGCGACAGTGCTAACGGCAAGCAGGATGCGTATGGATTACCACAGCCCCTACTTCTTCGGTTACGTGCTTGGCCTGATTCATCTGCTCGGCATAATCGCGGCGCTGCATGCCGTGTTCACGGTGCGTACAGCCCAAGGTGCGATCGCCTGGGCCATGCCCCTGTTCTTCATCCCCTACTTTGCGCTCATCCCCTACCTGATCTTCGGTGCCCGTTCGTTCTATGCGTACATCAACGCGCGCCGGCATGCCAACCAGGAGATGCACGTGGCCATGGCCAATCTCAACTGGCGGCCGTGGGTGGAGGAAGCCCTGACCGCTCGCGAGTCCGACAGCTATGCGGCCCTGCGCGCCATGCCCAAGCTGGGGCGCATGCCATGCCTGGCCAACAACGAGGTGAAGCTGCTGATCGATGGCGAAGCCACCTTCAAGGCGATCTTCGCCGCCATCGACAAGGCCCGTGACACCGTACTGGTGCAGTTCTTCATCATCCACGACGACACGCTCGGCCGAGAGCTCCAGCAGTTGCTGTTGCGCAAGGCGGCAGAAGGGGTAAGGGTCTTCGTGCTGTACGACCGGGTCGGCAGCCACGCGCTGCCGGCCAGCTACAGCCAGGTGCTGCGCGATGGCGGTGTGCAGATACAGGCATTCGCCACCCGCCGCGGCTTGTTCAACCGCTTCCAGGTCAACTTTCGCAACCACCGCAAGATCGTCGTGGTGGATGGGCTGCTGGGCTTTCTCGGTGGGCACAACGTGGGCGACGAGTACCTCGGCGCGCACCCGCGCCTGTCGCCGTGGCGCGACACCCATGTGCAGATCAGCGGCCCGGTACTGGCTTGCCTGCAGGAATCGTTCGCCGAGGACTGGTACTGGGCCACGCGCCAGCTGCCTCCGCTGATCCTGCCCGACACCTACCCTGAAGATGGCGTGCTGTGCCAGGCCCTGGCCAGTGGCCCGGCCGACCCCCAGGAAACCTGCGCGCTGTTCTTCCTCGAAGCCATCCACTCGGCCACTCGCCGGGTCTGGATCACCAGCCCGTATTTCATCCCCGACGAAGCGATCTTCGCCGCCCTGCGCCTGGCGGTGCTGCGCGGCGTCGATGTGCGCATCCTCATCCCCGCACGCCCCGACCACCGTATCGTCTACGCCGCCTCCAGCCTGTTTGCCTTCGAGGCGGTGCGCGCGGGCGTGCGGATGTTCCGCTATCAACCGGGGTTCCTGCATCAGAAAGTGGTGTTGGTAGATGATGAGGTCACGGCCATTGGCAGCGCCAACCTGGATAACCGTTCCTTCCGCCTGAACTTCGAGATCACCCTGCTCACCGTGGACCGCGCCTTCGCCGACCAGGTCGAACAGATGCTGGTGAACGACTTCGAACAGGCCAGGGAGATCACCGCCGAGGACAGCCGCGACACCCATCGCCTGCAGCAACTGGGGATGCGTATCGCGCGTTTGATTTCGCCGATCCTGTAGCGCCTCGGCGTGCCTCAGAGGGGCACGCCGGGCAGCCCGTCAGCGATAGATGTCCTCACGCGTCCACGGCAGGTCGTGATGGCCATCGGCGAAAGGTTTCACGGCGAGGATCTGGTGCAGGTTCATCCAGCCCTTGCTGAAGGCGTAGGCGCAGCCGGCCAGGTACAGGCGCCAGATCCGCAGGGTCTTCTCCGGCACCAGCGCGGCGGCGCGGTGCAGCTGGTTCTCAAGGTTCTCGCTCCAGTGGTTGAGGGTCTTGGCGTAGTGCAGGCGCAGGCTCTCCACGTCCACCACCTCCAACCCCGCTTCGCAGATGCGCGCGCTGATCATCGAGATGTGCGGCAACTCGCCGTGGGGGAATACGTAGCGGTCGATGAACGCACCCGCGCCACGGCCCACCGGGCGACCGTCCACATGCTTGGCGGTGATGCCGTGATTCATCACCAACCCGCCCTCGCGCACCGCACTGAACAGCTTGCGGCAATAGAGTTCGAGGTTGGCGTGGCCGACGTGCTCGAACATGCCGACGCTGACCACCTTGTCGAAGCGGCCATCCTCGGGCAGGTCACGGTAATCGAGAATGTGCAGGTCGACCTTGTCGCCCAGCCCCTCCTCCTTGACCCGCTGTCGGCCCAGTTTCAGCTGCTCTTTGCTCAGGGTGATGCCGTACACCTTGGCGCCATACTCACGGGCGGCAAAACGCGCCAGCCCACCCCAACCGCAACCGACGTCCAGCAGGTAGTCACCGCCCTGCAGGCGCAACTTGCGGCACAGGTGATCGAACTTGTCCTGCTGGGCCTGGGCCAGGGTGTTGTCCGGCTCTTTGAAATAGGCACAGGAATAGACCATGTCCGGGTCCAGCCACAGCTGGTAGAACGCATTGGACAGGTCGTAGTGGTAGGAGATGGCTTCGGCGTCGGTGCTCTTGTCGTGAGAGGTGCGCTGCGGCAGCACGTCGTCCTCGTCCTTGAGCAGCGTTTGGCTAAGCTCGTCACACACCCGGATCACTTCGCCGATATCGCCTTCGAGCTCCAGTTGGCCTTCGACGAATGCCGAACCCAGTGCTTCCAGGTTGGGGTGGGTCAACTGGGCGATAAGCTGGGGGTCCTTGACCACGATGGTGACCTGCGGACTGGGCCCCAGATCGAACTGGTTGCCGTCCCACAGCTTGACCCGCAACGGTATGTCCAGGCTCTGCAAAACGGGTGGAAGTTGCGCAAGCATTCATGACCCTCCCTTTCACGGATTCGGAACGCCACGTCTTATCAAGTCGGACGCTACCGCATGAGGGTAGTTCATTCGTACGAAGTTTCCGTTAAGCGCGACCATGGTCTAGAACTATCTGGCACGGCCAACGCAGCAGATTGTATACAATCTGCTGCGCTCAGACTAACCTTATGCCCCTCTTCGCTTCCTCACCCTTGGAGTAACTAACCCATGAAATCCTATGACGTGGTGATCATCGGCGGCGGCCCCGGCGGCTACAACGCAGCGATCCGGGCCGGCCAGCTGGGCATGAGCGTGGCCTGCGTGGAAGGCCGATCGACCCTCGGCGGCACCTGCCTGAACGTCGGTTGCATGCCCTCCAAGGCATTGCTGCACGCCTCCGAGCTGTTCGAGGCGGCCAGCGGTGACGAGTTCGCGCACCTGGGCATCGAGGTCAAGCCGAGCCTGAACCTGGCGCAGATGATGAAACAGAAGGATGAAAGCGTGACCGGCCTGACCAAGGGCATCGAGTACCTGTTCCGCAAGAACAAGGTCGACTGGGTCAAGGGCTGGGGCCGCCTGGACGGCGTCGGCAAGGTCGTCGTCAAGGCCGAGGACGGCAGCGAAACCACCTTGCAGGCCAAGGACATCGTCATCGCCACCGGCTCCGAACCGACCCCGCTGCCGGGCGTGACCATCGACAACCAGCGCATCATCGACTCCACCGGCGCCCTCTCCCTGCCCCAGGTGCCCAAGCACCTGATCGTGATCGGCGCCGGCGTGATCGGCCTGGAGCTGGGTTCGGTGTGGCGCCGCCTCGGTGCCGAGGTGACGGTGATCGAGTACCTCGACCGCATCTGCCCAGGCACCGACGAAGAAACCGCCAAGACCCTGCAAAAGGCGCTGGCCAAGCAAGGCATGGCCTTCAAGCTCGGCAGCAAGGTCACCCAGGCCAGCGCTTCGGCCGATGGTGTCAGCCTGACCCTGGAGCCTGCCGCTGGCGGCAGCGCCGAAACCCTGCAGGCCGACTACGTGCTGGTGGCCATCGGTCGTCGCCCGTATACCCAGGGCCTGAACCTGGAGAGCGTGGGCCTGGAGACCGACAAGCGCGGCATGCTGGCCAACGACCATCACCGCAGTTCGGTCCCGGGCATCTGGGTGATCGGCGACGTCACCTCCGGCCCGATGCTGGCGCACAAGGCCGAGGATGAAGCCGTGGCCTGCATCGAACGCATCCACGGCAAGCCGCACGAGGTCAATTACAACCTGATCCCGGGCGTCATCTATACCCGCCCGGAGCTGGCCACTGTCGGCAAGACCGAAGAGCAGCTCAAGGCCGAAGGCCGTGCCTACAAGGTCGGCAAGTTCCCCTTCACGGCCAACAGCCGCGCCAAGATCAACCATGAGACCGAAGGCTTCGCCAAGGTTCTCGCCGACGCCAACACCGACGAGGTGCTGGGTGTGCACTTGGTCGGCCCGAGCGTCAGCGAGATGATCGGCGAGTTCTGCGTGGCCATGGAGTTCTCGGCCTCGGCCGAAGACATCGCCCTTACCTGCCACCCGCACCCGACCCGTTCCGAGGCCCTGCGCCAGGCGGCGATGAATGTGGATGGGATGGCGATGCAGATCTGATCGGCAAGTCTGTCGTTCATCCA
The DNA here is from genome assembly GCF_050586605.1 of Pseudomonas sp. ES1. NCBI lineage: Bacteria > Pseudomonadati > Pseudomonadota > Gammaproteobacteria > Pseudomonadales > Pseudomonadaceae > Pseudomonas > Pseudomonas sp. ES1. The sequence continues at coordinate 57,029 of NZ_JBOBDM010000002.1, forward strand.
TGTGGGAGCGGGTTTACCCGCGAAGATGACACCTCGGTGCCTGGCACGGGCTATGCCCGTGTTCGCGGGTAAACCCGCTCCCACAAGGATCGCTCAACTGTTTGAATAGCGAGCAAGACAGTTGCACTGACATCCGCCCATCAGCCGTGCGCCAGCTTCTGCTCCACACCCTCCCGGAACCGCGACGCCAGGAACGGCGTGATATCCAGCGGCAACGCCTCGTTGTGGACAACCTTGTCCAGCAGCACCCCGGTGATCGCCGACGTCAGGATCCCGGTGCGGAAGTGTCCACAGGCATTGAAGTACCCCTCGACATTATCCACAGGCCCGAGGATCGGCAGCTCATCCGGCGACCCCGGGCGTAGCCCGGCCCAGGTGCGCTTGAGGTTCACCTGCGCCAGCTCCGGCACACAACGGATGGCCCCCTGCACCAGCCCACTGATCTCCGGGAAGGTGTTGCTGACATCGAAGCCTTTCTCTTCAGTGGTACTGCCGATCAGGATCTCGCCATTGTCCTTCTGCGCCATGTAGCAATCGCTGGTAGTGATGCAGCCATCGAGCAGCTTGGGCAGGCGCTCGGTCAGCACGATCTGGCCCTTTACCGGCTTGACCGGAATGCTCAGGCCCGTCGCCCACTCGCTCAGCTCGGCAGCCCAGGCGCCCGCGGCGTTGATCAGTGTGTGGCAGTGGAACTCGCCGGCTTCGGCAGTGCGCACGCCCTTGATCCGCGAGCCTTCATGCAGCACCCCGGTGATATTCACGTTGGGGTACAGGTCGACACCGTTCTGCCGCGCCGCCTCCAGGAAAGCATCGCCCAGTCGGAACGGGCTCACCTGGTGATCGCAGAGGAACTCCAGCGCGCCATTGGCCTGCTGCGTCACCGCTGGCTCCGAGGCCCGCAGCGCGTCGCGATCGAGCCAGCGTACCTGGTCGGCCAGGTGGGGGATCTGCTTGACGATGTGCTCGGCGTACAGTTGGTCCTCGTCATCCTGGATGATGTACTTGAGCCCGGTGCGCTCGAACTTGAAGTCCATGCCGTGGCGCTCGATCAGCTCGCGGTGCAGCTGTGGATAAATCGCGTTGGACTGCAGGGCGAAGTCGAAGAAGCACGGCGGCAGGATATGCGGGGTACTGGAGTCGACCACCACCGCCGCGCCATTGGCCTCGCGCTTGCTGCGCGAGGACATCATGCGAAAGAAGATCACCCCACAGCCCAGCCCCACCGATTCGCCGATGGCCCACAGGCCACCCGCCGATGCGCGCGTGGCGTTGCCCGGGCGCTTGCTGTCGATCAGGGCGATTTTCAGGTTGCTGCGTTTGGACAGCTGGTAGGCGCAGGACGCGCCGATCACGCCGCCACCGGCGATGATGATGTCGTAGTGCTTGGCCATGCTCAGGCCTCCGTGCCGAGGTGTGCGAATGCGGAAAACGGGATCGGGTCCACCGGGAAGCGCGGGCGCAGCCAGCCGACATCCTGGCGCCCGGTGACGCTACGCAGGCGATCGCTGCAGTAACCGACGCACATGCGCCCCTGGCAGTCGCCCATGCTCACCCGGGTGCGCATCTTCAGGCTGGCCATGTCCTGCACGCCCTGTTCCAGCGCCAGGTCGATCTGCTCGCGGGTGACGTGTTCGCAACGGCAGATCACCGTGTCGGCCTGGGGCAGTTCGACCTGCGCAGCCCCCCGTGCGGTGAAGCGTTCCACGCCCGCGCGGAAGCGCTTGATCGCGGCGAGCTTGCCCAGATACAGCTCGCGCCGTTCGATGGCCTGTTCGGCATTGAGCTTGCCCATCTGCAGGAGCATCGACAGTGCAGCGATACGCCCGGTCAGCATCGCCGCCTCGCCACCACGGATACCGGCCATGTCACCCGCCAGGTGAGTGTTCGGGCGGCTGCTCTGCTGCCACACGTTGCACACCGCGCGCAGGTAGCCGTCTTCGCTGAAACCGTGTTCCAGGCCCAGTTGCTGGCTGAGCTGGGTGCGTGGGATGAAGCCGTAGCCCACCGCCAGCGTCTGCACCGTCTCGCGCTGGACGCGGGTCATGTCCGGCTTCCAGTCCTGGGTGTAGGGCGCGACGCTGACCTCGCACAGCTCATCCTCGCCCGTGGCCCCCACCACGCCCCAACCGTAGTGCATGGGGATGCCGTTGAGCTTCATGTAGGCGAGCATGCTCAGGCCATCGAGGAACAGCTGCGGCTTGTTCATCAGCGCCAGGCTTTCCTTGGCGATGCGGTTGAACGCGCAGGCTTCATATACCCCGCTGACCTTGGCCCCGGCGGCATGCAGCTGGCACGCAACCAAGGGCAGCAACGGCCCGGTGCCGGCGATCAAGGTGCTGCCCAGCGGCTTGACCACGCCGCTCTTGATCTGCAACTGCAGCCCGCCCAGCAGGATCACCCCCGGCAGGGTCCAGCCGGGGAACGGCACATTGCGCTCGTGGCAGCCGGCGGCCAGCAGCAGGTGGGAATAGTCGATCTCGTGCAGTTGCTCGTCGCCATCGAGCACCATCAGGCGCTGGTCATCGCCGCCCACCACGCGGTGGTTGAGGCGCAGGTCGATATGGCTGGCGCTGACGGCAAAGTCCTCGTGCAGGGTGTTCAGGGCCTTGGCGTAGCGCGGGCCTAGGTAACCGAGGTCGATGCCGGCACGCAACGGGCCGCGGTAAACCACCCCACCTGGGCGCGAGGCTTCGTCGAACAGCAGGCTGTCGACGCCGTGGGCGGCCAGCTCGATGGCCGCCCCCATGCCAGCTGAGCCAGCACCGACGATCACTGGGCGAAGGCTCATGAGCGGGCCTCCCCGTGCATGCGGTTCACTTCGGTCTCGATCTGCATGCCCGGCTTGACCACCGTCTGGCACGCCCGGCGCTTGGGCCGCCCGTCAATCTGCACCAGGCAGCAGTGGCACACACCCATGCCGCAAAAGGCGCCGCTGAGCTGGTCGTGGTCATTGCGCGCCAGCTGGCGCAGGCCAATGGCATTGAGCACGCTGAGGACGGTCTCCCCCGCGCTGGCCACTGCCGGCAGGCCATTGACCAGCAGGGTCATTTCCGCGCCTTCCAATGGCTGGATATCGTGCTTTCGTTGCAACGTCTGCATTTCCTGTCGTCCTTGATGACTGGTGGGTCGGGGGACGTTAGGGCAAACGCTGAGTGAAAACATTGATCCATGCCAGACGCATGATGTTGGAAATTTCCTGGGCGACGGACGTGCGACGGACTTCACGTAAGTCGTGGGATTCGAGAACGCGACCCTGGAAAAGACAAATGGGGCCGCTTTGCGGCCCTTCGCGGGTAAACCCGCTCCCACAGATTTCGCGCCAGCTTGAGGCTTTACGCAATCCTGTGGGAGCGGGTTCACCCGCGAAGGGCTGCAAAGCAGCCCCATTAGTGGCGATGAAACGTTAACTGTTTGGCATGAGCGCAGAGCCTGTCTGTTACTCCACCGTCACCGACTTGGCCAGGTTACGCGGCTGGTCAACGTCGGTGCCCTTGAGCACGGCAACGTAGTACGACAGCAGCTGCAGCGGGATGGTGTAGAGGATCGGTGCCAGGGCGTCAGCGATGTGCGGCACCTTGATCACATGGGTGCCCTCGCCGTTGCTCATGCCGGCGTGCTCGTCAGCGAACACCACCAGCTCGCCGCCACGGGCGCGCACTTCCTGCAGGTTGGACTTGAGCTTTTCCAGCAGCTCGTTGTTCGGCGCCACGGTGACCACCGGCATGTCGTTGTCGACCAGCGCCAAGGGGCCGTGCTTGAGCTCACCGGCCGGGTAGGCTTCGGCGTGGATATAGGAAATTTCCTTGAGCTTGAGCGCACCTTCCATGGCCACCGGGTACTGCGCGCCCCGGCCAAGGAACAGGGTGTGGTGCTTGTCGGCGAACAGCTCGGCGATCTTCTCCACCACGCCGTCCATCGCCAGGGCTTCGCTCAGGCGGGCCGGCAGGCGGCGCAGTTCTTCAACCAGTTCGGCTTCGACGCCGGCCTGCAGCGTGCCGCGCACCTGGCCCAGGGCCAGGGTCAGCAGCATCAGCGACACCAGCTGGGTGGTGAAGGCCTTGGTGGAGGCGACGCCGATTTCCGGGCCGGCCAGGGTCAGCAGGGTCAGGTCGGATTCGCGCACCAGCGAGCTGATGCCCTTGTTGCAGATCGCCAGGCTACCGAGGAAGCCCAGTTCCTTGGCATTGCGCAGGGCGGCCAGGGTATCGGCGGTTTCGCCGGACTGCGAGATGGAGACGAACAGGGTGTCCTGCTGCACCACCACCTTGCGGTAGCGGAACTCGCTGGCCACTTCCACCTGGCAGGGAATGCCGGCCAGCTCTTCGAGCCAGTAACGGGCGACCATGCCGGCGTGGTAGCTGGTACCACAGGCGACGATCTGCACGTTGCGCACCTTGGCGAACAACTCGGCGGCCTGGGGGCCGAAAGCCTGGACCATCACGTGGTCCTTGGCCAGACGGCCTTCGAGGGTGCGCTGCACCACGGTCGGTTGCTCGTGGATCTCCTTGAGCATGAAGTGGCGATAGTTGCCCTTCTCCGCGGCTTCGGCGCCTTCGTGGTACTGCACCGTCTCGCGCTGAACCGGCTGGCCGGCCTGGTCCCAGATCTGTACCTGGTCACGGCGGATTTCGGCGATGTCACCCTCTTCCAGGTACATGAAGCGGTCGGTGACCTGGCGCAGGGCCAACTGGTCGGACGCCAGGAAGTTCTCGCCATGGCCCAGGCCGATCACCAGCGGGCTACCGCTGCGGGCAGCTACCAGGCGGTCCGGCTGGCTGGCGCTGATCACGGCCAGGCCATAGGCGCCATGCAGGCGCTTGACCGCAGCCTTGAGGGCGTCGGTCAGGTCCGGAATGGTCTTGAGCAGGTGGTGGATCAGGTGAACGATCACCTCGGTGTCGGTTTGCGAGGTGAACACGTAACCCAGCTGCTTGAGCTCTTCGCGCAGGGCTTCGTGGTTTTCGATGATGCCGTTGTGCACCACGGCCACGTCATGGCCAGAGAAGTGCGGGTGGGCGTTGGCCTCGGTCGGTGCACCGTGGGTGGCCCAACGGGTGTGGGCGATACCCAGCTGCCCGGCCAGCGGTTCGGCGCTGACGGCGGCTTGCAGTTCGCTGACCTTGCCGATACGGCGACGGCGCTCAAGGCCGCCCTGCTGGCTGTAGACGGCCAGGCCGGCACTGTCATAGCCACGGTACTCGAGGCGCTTGAGGCCTTCGATGAGGATTGCTGTGATATTGCGCTCGGCAACGGCACCAACGATTCCACACATAAGTTGTTGCTCCTAGCTGATAGCGGCGCAGATCAGATTGATGCCGCGGGCTTGAATGCGGTCGCGTGCCTCGGCGGGCAGGCGATCATCGGTAATAAGGGTACTGACGCTGCTCCAGGGCAGCTCCAGGTTGGGGATCTTGCGGCCGACCTTGTCCGACTCGACCATCACGATCACCTCGCGGGCCACCTCGGCCATGACCCGGCTCAGGCCCAGCAGTTCGTTGAAGGTGGTGGTGCCACGCTCCAGGTCGATGCCGTCGGCGCCGATGAACAGCTGGTCGAAATCGTATGAGCGTAGAACCTGCTCGGCCACCTGGCCCTGGAACGACTCCGAATGCGGGTCCCATGTGCCGCCGGTCATCAGCAGCACCGGCTCGTGTTCCTGCTCGCTGATGGCGCGGGCCACATTGAGCGAGTTGGTCATCACCACCAGGCCAGGCTGGCGCCCGAGCTGGGGAATCATCGCCGCAGTGGTGCTGCCGCTGTCGATGATGATGCGCGCGTGCTCACGGATGCGTTCGACTGCGGCCCGGGCGATGGCCTGCTTGTACTGGGACACCGGCTGTACCGTCTCCGCCAGCAGCTCCTGGGGCATGGTCACTGCACCACCGTAGCGGCGCAACAGCAGGCCGTTGGCTTCCAGGGCGGCGAGGTCCTTGCGGATGGTCACCTCCGAGGTTTCGAAACGTTTGGCCAGGGCGTCGACGCTCACTTCGCCCTGCTCGGAGAGCACAGCCAGGATGTTGTGGCGACGTTGAGGGGTGTTTCGTTTCGACATGGCTGCTTTAAGTTTCGATTCGAAAGTTAGGTGGCGCAATCAAAACCTAAAATCGATGTTCAGTCAAGACACGGGCACACATCGTGAGCGCTGGCTTGCTCCACGAATGGACATCGACGTTATCGCGGGGCAAGCCCGCTCCCACAGTGATTGAGCAAGCACCGACAAAAAAGCCGGCTTATTCACATAAGCCGGCTTTCGATCGAAACCGCTGTGGATAACTCAGCCCTTCTTGATCTTCTCCGGCCGTTTCCAGCCTTCGATGTTGCGTTGCCGTGCACGCGCCACGCCCAACTGGCCGGCCGGGACCGTCTGGGTGATGGTCGAGCCTGCGGCAGTGGTGGCACCGGCCTGGATTTCCACAGGCGCCACCAGTGAGTTGTTGGAGCCGATGAACACGTCCTCGCCCATCACAGTGCGGAACTTGTTGGCGCCGTCGTAGTTGCAGGTGATGGTGCCCGCACCGATGTTGGTACGCGCGCCGATCTCGGCATCGCCCAGGTAAGTCAGGTGGCCAGCCTTGGCACCTTCGCCCAGGTGGGCGTTCTTCAGCTCGACGAAGTTACCCACATGGGCCTTTGCCTCCAGCACGCTGCCTGGGCGCAGGCGAGCGAACGGGCCGGCATCGCTGCCTTCGCCCATCACGGCACCGTCAAGATGGCTGTTGGCCTTGATCACCACGCCCTTGCGCAGGGTGCTGTCCTTGATCACGCAGTTGGGACCGATCTGTACGTTGTCCTCGATGACCACCTTGCCCTCGAGGATGACGTTGATATCGATCAGCACATCGCGCCCGACGCTGACCTCACCACGCACATCGAAACGCGCCGGGTCGCGCAGGGTGACGCCCTGGGCCATCAGACGGTGACCAGCGCGCAGTTGATAGTGACGCTCAAGCTCCGCCAGCTGGCGGCGGTCGTTGGCACCCTGCACTTCCATCGGGTCGTGGGGCTGCTCGGTGGCGACCACCAGGCCATCGGCCACAGCCATGGCGATCACGTCGGTGAGGTAGTACTCGCCCTGGGCGTTGTTGTTGGACAGCCGGCCCATCCAGTCGGCCAGGCGAGCCGCCGGCATGGCGAGGATACCGGTGTTGCCCTCTTTGATCGCCTTCTGTGCTTCGCTGGCATCCTTGTGCTCGACGATTGCGCTGACCGCGCCTTGCTCGTTACGAACAATGCGGCCATAGCCGGTCGGGTCGGCGAGGTTGACCGTCAGCAGGCCCAGCTGGCTGGCGCTGACCTTGGCCAGCAGGCGCTGCAGGGTTTCCACCTCGATCAGCGGCACATCGCCATACAGCACCAGCACGGTATCGGCGGTGACCGCCGGCAGGGCCTGGGCGACAGCGTGGCCAGTGCCCAGCTGCTTGTCCTGCATGACGAAGTTCAGGTCGTCGGCGGCCAGGCGTTCACGCACAAGCTCGGCACCGTGGCCAATGACCACGTGGATGCCCGTGGGCTGCAGTTGGCGAGCGCTGTGGATAACATGGCCAAGCATGGAGTTGCCGGCTACCGGGTGCAGCACCTTGGGCAGTGCCGAGCGCATACGGGTGCCTTGGCCTGCGGCGAGAATGACGATATCGAGGGACATTGACTGGCTACCAATCCTGGGCGGTCAGGGAAATGACCGGGGACTAAATTCTTGAAAAAGAAAAAGGGTAGCCGAGGCTACCCTTTTACTCAATCGCAGCGGAAGTGACCGGCAAATGCCAGGTTACTTGCCTTTGCGCATTTGCTGGACAGTACGCAGCTGAGCTGCAGCCTCGGCCAGACGTGCAGCAGCAGCGCCGTAGTCGAAGTCCGAGCCTTTAGTGTTCAGCGCGTTCTCAGCAGCCTTGAGGGCTTCCTGAGCCTGAGCTTCGTCCAGGTCGGCAGCGCGCTGCACGGTGTCGGCAAGAACCTTGACCATGTTCGGCTGCACTTCGAGGAAGCCACCGGAGATGTAGAACACCTCTTGAGTGCCACCCTGCTTGGTCAGCGTGATCGGACCAGGCTTGAGATTGGTGATCAGCGGCGCGTGGCCCGGAGCGATACCAAGATCACCCAGGTTACCGTGCGCAACTACCATCTCGACCAGGCCGGAGAAGATCTCTCCTTCCGCGCTGACGATGTCGCAATGGACTGTCATAGCCATCTGCTTGCCTCAACCTGATAGCGCCCCTTGCGGGGCGCATGAATTACAGTTTCTTGGCTTTCTCGATCGCTTCGTCGATGCTGCCGACCATGTAGAACGCTTGTTCTGGCAGGTGGTCGTAGTCACCTTTGAGGATGCCGCTGAAGCCAGCGATGGTGTCCTTGAGCGAAACGTACTTGCCTGGCGAGCCGGTGAAGACTTCGGCCACGAAGAACGGCTGCGACAGGAAGCGCTGGATCTTACGAGCGCGGGCTACCAGTTGCTTGTCGGTCTCGGACAGTTCGTCCATACCCAGGATCGCGATGATGTCTTTCAGCTCTTTGTAGCGCTGCAGAACATACTGAACGCCACGAGCGGTGTCGTAGTGCTCGTTGCCGATCACGTTCGGGTCCAGCTGGCGCGAAGTCGAGTCCAGTGGGTCGACCGCTGGGTAGATACCCAGGGAGGCGATGTCACGGGACAGAACGACGGTGGCGTCCAAGTGGGCGAAGGTGGTCGCTGGCGACGGGTCGGTCAGGTCGTCCGCAGGTACGTATACGGCCTGGACGGAGGTGATCGAACCTTCCTTGGTGGAGGTGATGCGCTCTTGCAGAACGCCCATCTCTTCAGCCAGGGTCGGCTGGTAACCTACTGCCGAAGGCATACGGCCCAGCAGTGCGGATACTTCGGTACCGGCCAGGGTGTAACGATAGATGTTGTCGACGAACAGCAGAACGTCGTTACCTTCGTCACGGAACTTCTCAGCCATGGTCAGGCCGGTCAGCGCTACGCGCAGACGGTTTCCTGGTGGCTCGTTCATCTGACCGTAGACCAAGGCTACTTTGTCGAGAACGTTGGAGTCCTTCATCTCGTGGTAGAAGTCGTTACCCTCACGAGTACGCTCACCCACACCAGCGAACACGGAGTAACCGCTGTGTTCCATGGCGATGTTACGGATCAGTTCCATCATGTTTACGGTCTTGCCAACACCGGCACCACCGAACAGACCAACCTTACCACCCTTGGCGAACGGGCAAACCAGGTCGATAACCTTGATGCCGGTTTCCAGCAGGTCGTTGCCGCCTGCCTGGTCAGCGAACGAAGGCGCTGGCTGGTGGATACCGCGACGCTCTTCTTCGCCGATCGGGCCGGCTTCGTCGATTGGGTTGCCCAGAACGTCCATGATACGGCCCAGAGTGGCCTTACCAACTGGAACGGAAATGGCAGCGCCGGTGTCGACGACATCCAGACCGCGCTTCAGGCCTTCGGTCGAGCCCATCGCAATGGTACGAACCACGCCGTCGCCCAGCTGCTGCTGAACTTCCAGGGTGGTTTCCGCGCCTTGTACTTTCAGCGCGTTGTAAACACTCGGCACGACGTCACGTGGGAATTCCACGTCGATGACGGCGCCGATGATTTGAACGATACGTCCGCTACTCATAGCTGGATCCTCTGAATTTTTGAACCGTTAAACCGCGGCAGCGCCGCCGACGATTTCCGAGATCTCCTGGGTGATCGCAGCCTGACGCGCCTTGTTGTAGATCAACTGCAGCTCTTTGATCAAATCACCGGCGTTGTCTGTGGCGTTCTTCATGGCGATCATCCGGGCCGCTTGTTCAGCAGCGTTGTTCTCGACCACCGCCTGGTATACCTGCGACTCCACGTAACGCACCATCAAGCCGTCCAGCAGCTCTTTTGCGTCGGGTTCGTACAGGTAATCCCAGTGATGCTTGAGATCCTGATCCGGGGTTGCCACCAACGGTACCAATTGCTCGACCGTCGGTTTTTGGGTCATGGTGTTGATGAACTTGTTCGAAACCACCGAAAGGCGATCGATACGGCCGTCCAGGTAGGCGTCCAGCATCACTTTGACGGAGCCGATCAGATCGTTGATCGATGGCTCTTCGCCCAGGTGGCTGATCGCTGCTACGACGTTGCCGCCAAAGATGCGGAAGAAAGTCGCACCCTTGCTGCCGATCACGCACAGGTCGATTTCCACGCCCTGTTCGCGGTTTGCGCTCATGTCCTTGACCAGGGCCTTGAACAGGTTGGTGTTCAAGCCACCGCACAGACCACGGTCACTGCTCACCACGATATAACCGGCGCGCTTTACAGGGCGCTCGATCATGAACGGGTGGCGGTATTCCGGGTTGGCGTTGGCCAGATGACCGATCACCTGGCGGATACGCTCCGCGTAAGGACGGCTAGCAGCCATGCGCATTTGTGCCTTGCGCATCTTGCTTACCGCCACTTTCTCCATGGCGCTGGTAATTTTTTGCGTGCTTTTGATGCTCGCAATCTTACTGCGAATCTCTTTTGCGCCTGCCATGTATCACCTATCAGGTTAGCAAGCGGGGGCCGGAGCCCCCGCTGCGGCTTACCAGGTCTGGGTGGCCTTGAACTTCTCGATACCGGCTTTCATGCCAGCGTCGATTTCGTCGTTGAAGTCACCCTTCACGTTGATCTTGGCCATCAGTTCGGCGTGATCACGGTTGAAGAAGGCGATCAGCGCTTGCTCGAAGCTGCCGACCTTGGAGACTTCTACGTCAGTCAGGAAACCACGCTCAGCGGCGTACAGCGACAGGGCCATGTCGGCGATCGACATTGGCGCGTACTGCTTCTGCTTCATCAGCTCGGTTACGCGCTGACCATGCTCCAGCTGCTTGCGGGTCGCTTCGTCCAGATCGGAAGCGAACTGGGCGAATGCAGCCAGTTCACGGTACTGAGCCAGAGCGGTACGGATACCACCGGACAGTTTCTTGATGATCTTGGTCTGAGCGGCACCACCTACGCGGGATACCGAAACACCGGCGTTCACTGCAGGGCGGATGCCCGAGTTGAACATGGCCGATTCCAGGAAGATCTGACCGTCGGTGATCGAGATCACGTTGGTCGGAACGAACGCGGAAACGTCGCCAGCCTGGGTTTCGATGATCGGCAGAGCGGTCAGGGAACCGGTTTTGCCGGTAACTGCGCCGTTGGTGAACTTCTCTACGTACTCTTCCGAAACGCGCGATGCACGCTCCAGCAGACGGGAGTGGAGATAGAACACGTCGCCTGGGTACGCTTCACGTCCTGGTGGACGGCGCAGCAGCAGGGAGATCTGACGGTAGGCAACGGCCTGCTTGGACAGGTCATCGTAAACGATCAGGGCATCTTCACCGCGGTCACGGAAGAACTCGCCCATGGTGCAGCCGGCGTATGGCGCCAGGAACTGCAGTGCGGCGGATTCCGAAGCACTGGCAACGACCACGATGGTGTTGGCCAGGGCGCCGGCTTCTTCCAGCTTGCGAACGATGTTGGCAACGGTGGAACGCTTTTGGCCGACTGCAACATAAACGCAGAAAATACCGGAGTCTTTCTGGTTGATGATGGCGTCGATGGCCATGGCGGTCTTGCCGATCTGGCGGTCACCGATGATCAGCTCGCGCTGGCCACGGCCGACAGGGATCATGGCGTCGACGGACTTGTAGCCAGTCTGTACAGGCTGGTCTACCGACTTACGCCAGATCACGCCTGGTGCCACTTTCTCGACTGCGTCGGTCTGGGTGTTGCCCAGAGGACCTTTACCGTCGATCGGGTTGCCCAGTGCGTCAACGACGCGACCCAGCAGTTCCTTACCAACCGGAACTTCCAGGATGCGGCCGGTGCACTTGGCGCTCATGCCTTCGGCGAGGGTGTCATAGGCACCCAGGATCACTGCACCGACGGAGTCTTGCTCCAGGTTCAGGGCCATACCGAAGACGCTGCCCGGGAACTCGATCATTTCGCCGTACATGACGTCGGCCAGACCGTGGATCCGCACGATACCGTCGGAAACCGAAACAACGGTACCTTCGTTACGGGCTTGGGAGCCGACATCGAGTTTCTCGATGCGACCCTTGATGATTTCACTAATTTCGGAAGGATTGAGTTGCTGCATTGCTCTGCTGCCCCTTCAAACTCAAGATTTCAATGCTTCGGCCAGTTTCGCGATTTTGCCGCGAACCGAGCCATCGATTACCAGGTCGCCGGCGCGGATAACGACGCCACCGATCAGGCTGGCATCCTCCGTCGCGTGCAGGCGCACTTCCCGGCTGAGCCGTGCACTGAGAACCTTGGCGAGTTTGTCTTGCTGTTCTTGGTTCAACGCAAAAGCACTGGTGACTTCCACGTCCACGGATTTCTCTTGCTCGGCCTTGTACAGGTCGAACAGAGCGGCAATCTCCGGCAGAAGCAGGAGACGGTCGTTTTCCGCGGCAACATGAATGAAATTCTGTGCCTGAGTGTCGAACTTGTCACCGCACACTTCGATGAATGCGGCGGCCTTGTTTGCGCTAGTCAGTTGCGGGGCCTTGAGCAGGCGCTGCATGGTGTCGTCTTGCGACACCGCAGCAGCCAGGCCGAGCATGGCTGACCAATTGGCCAGTTGCTGATGGGCCTGGGCGTGCTCGAAGGCAGCCTTAGCGTAAGGTCGGGCCAACGTGGTCAGTTCTGCCATGATCGCCCTCGCTTAAATTTCAGCGGCCAGTTTGTTAACCAGCTCCGCATGCGCGTTTTGATCGATTGTGGCGCCAAGGATCTTTTCAGCACCGCCAACAGCCAGGGCACCCACTTGGGCACGCAGGGCGTCTTTGACGCTGTTAATTTCCTGTTCGATCTCGGCTAGAGCCTGGGCCTTCACACGGTCAGCTTCGACGCGAGCCTGTTCACGGGCCTCGTCTACAAGCTGAGCAGCGCGCTTCTTGCTTTGCTCAATGATTTCAGCTGCCTGTGCCTTCGCTTCACGCAGTTGCTGACCCGCTTTCTCTTGGGCCAGCTCCAGGTCGCGAGCTGCGCGGTTGGCAGCGTCCAAGCCGTCGGCAATCTTCTTTTGACGCTCTTGCAGAGCAGTGATGACCGGAGGCCATACATACTTCATGCAGAAGAGTACAAAAATCAGGAAAGCAACGGATTGGCCAATCAGGGTTGCATTAATGTTCACGCCAACACCTCGCTCGGTCTTTGTTCATCACAGCAATCAACTCGTAAAAAACGAGTGATTAGCCGGCGATCTGACCAACGAAGGGGTTTGCGAAGGTGAAGAACAGAGCGATACCAACACCGATCATGGTTACGGCGTCGAGCAGACCGGCAACGATGAACATTTTGACCTGCAGCATTGGAACCATTTCTGGCTGGCGAGCAGCGCCTTCCAGGAATTTGCCGCCCAGCAGGCCGAAACCAATGGCGGTACCCAGAGCACCCAGGCCGATCAGCAGAGCAACAGCGATAGCGGTCAGACCAACTACAGTTTCCATCTTTCCTCCCGACTTTTACGTCGTATTGGTTAGGTTTTTAGTTTGAAGCGGTAAAACAAATCGTTTGGTACAGCATGCCCTTGCGGACTTTTTAAGCCCTCCCCCCAAACGGGCGGGGAAGGCTATCAGACACGCCAGGCGGTCTTAATGGTTATCTTCGTGCGCCATCGACAGGTAGACGATGGTCAGCATCATGAAGATGAAGGCTTGCAGGGTGATGATCAGGATGTGGAACACCGCCCACGCCCATTGCAGCACCACACCCAGGCCGGACAGCCACAGCAGGCCGGAACCGAACATCACCGCGATCAGGATGAACACCAGTTCGCCGGCGTACATGTTGCCGAACAGACGCAGTGCAAGCGAGATCGGCTTGGCGATCAGGGTGACGAATTCGAGCAGGAAGTTCACCGGGATCAACAGGATCTGAACGAAGATGTTCTTGCTGCCGAACGGGTGCAGGGTCAGCTCGCCGATGAAGCCGCCGAGGCCCTTGACCTTGATGCTGTAGAAGATAATCAGGGCGAACACGCTGAAGGCCATGGCCAGCGTGGCGTTCGGGTCGGTGGTCGACACCGCGCGGAACGGAATGTGCGGATCACCGGAGATCAGGATCGCCAGCTGAGGAATCCAGTCGACCGGTACCAGGTCGACGGCGTTCATCAGGAATACCCAGACGAAAATGGTCAGCGCCAGCGGTGCGATCACCGGGCTGCGGCCGTGGAAGGAGTCCTTCACGCTGCCGTGAACGAAATCGACCATCACTTCGACGAAGTTCTGCAGTCCGCCAGGCTGGCCGGAGGTCGCCTTCTTCGCCGCCATGCGGAAGATGAACAGGAAGATCAGACCCAGCGCAACGGACCAGCCAAGGGTGTCCACGTGGAACGCCCAGAAGCCCATTGCCTTGGCTTCTGCAGCCGAATGGGCGAAGCCCCAGCTGCCGTCTGGTAGTTGACCGTAGGTCAGGTTCTGCAAGTGGTGCTGGATATAGCCCGAAGCGGTTTCTGCTGCCATGGTTGCCTCAAACGCCCTAAGGTCTCGAAAGTCTTTTATTCATCAGCAGGGGCGCGAACCAGCTGACCATAAGGGTCAGCACGAAGACGCCGAATACTGCCAACGGCGCCAATGGCTTCACTCCTGCGAAGGTCAGTGCGAACAGCACTGCCGTCAAAATCATCTTGCCTGCCTCGCCAGCGTAAAACGACTTGACGATGGCCTGCGCCGCTCGGGCTCCGCTGAAGCGAAAAGCCTTCCAGGCGAAATACATATTGGGCAGCCAGGCAATCAGTCCCCCGCAGAGGCCTGAATATCCACTGACTCCCCCTTTCCACTGCCACAACACCAATGTTGCCAGCAGCAGTACAACAAATTGAGCCAGCAGTACCGGAAAAACCGCCCAGCGATGGAAAGGCAGGCGGTTTGGCGTGCGGATTTCCATCACAACTGCTCCTCGGAAGTCGACTACCTGGTCAGCAATGACTTGGCATAATTTGTGCCGACAAAATGCGCGCAGAGTATAGGGGCGGATTAACCCCTATTCAACTATTGGGTAGTGATTTCCGACTGCGCGCTACAACGGGAATTGTTTCAGCGGATGTGAGCAAGCACACCTTGCAACTCGTCAAGCGAGTTGTAACGGATGACCAACTGGCCCTTGCCCTTGTTGCCATGGCGGATTTGCACCGCCGAGCCCAGGCGCTCTGCCAGACGCTGTTCGAGGCGGGCGATATCCGGATCAGGTTTGCTCGGTTCGACCGGATCAGGTTTGCCGTTGAGCCACTGGCGCACCAGTGCCTCGGTTTGGCGCACGGTAAGGCCACGTGCGACAACATGACGCGCCCCTTCTTCCTGTCGAGCTTCGTCCAGGCCGAGCAAGGCACGGGCATGGCCCATTTCCAGGTCGCCGTGGGCGAGCATGGTCTTGATCGCTTCGGGCAGCGCGATCAGGCGCAGCAAGTTGGCCACGGTCACCCGCGACTTGCCGACGGCATCGGCCACCTGCTGCTGGGTGAGTTCGAACTCGTGCTGCAGGCGCTGCAGGGCAATCGCCTCCTCCAGCGGGTTGAGGTCTTCACGCTGGATGTTCTCGATCAGCGCCATGGCGATGGCGGCTTCGTCGGGCACCTCGCGGACCATGGCCGGGATGCTGTCCAGGCCAGCCTGCTGGGTGGCGCGCCAGCGGCGCTCACCGGCGATGATCTCGTAACGGTTGTCGCCGATCGGGCGGACCACGATCGGTTGCATGACGCCGTGGTTGCGGATCGAGTGCGCCAGTTCTTCCAGCGCCTCGGGATCCATGTCACGGCGAGGCTGATACTTGCCGCGCTGGATCAGCTCGACCGGCAGATGTTGCAGTTCTTTCTGGTCGATCTTGACAGCCTGCTCTTCGAGCGCGCTGACGGAAGGACCACTGAGCAGTGCATCCAACCCACGTCCGAGACCTCGTTTCTTGATGGCCATGCGGATTCCTTAAGTTGTTTGTGCAGTGCGTGATGGACGGCGCTGACGGCGAACCAGTTCCCCTGCAAGCGCAAGATAGGCGAGCGCGCCACGGGATTGCTTGTCGTAGGCCAGCGCCGGCATGCCGAAGCTCGGCGCCTCGGCCAGGCGGATGTTGCGAGGGATCACCGTGTCGTACAGCTGGTCGCCGAAGTGCTCCTTGAGCTGCGCCGAAACATCGTTGTTCAGGCTCAGGCGCGGGTCGTACATGGTCCGCAACAGGCCTTCGATCTTCAGCGCCGGGTTCAACCGTGCGGCGATGCGCTTGATGTTATCCACAAGGTCGCTGAGACCTTCCAGTGCGTAGTACTCGCACTGCATGGGGATGATCACGCCATCGGAGGCGACCAGGGCGTTGAGGGTCAGCATCGACAGCGACGGCGGGCAGTCGATGAGGATGTAGTCGTAGCTCTCGCGGATCGGCGCCAGGGCGTTGCGCAGGCGGCTTTCCTTCATCTGCATCTCGAGCAGTACCACCTCGGCGGCGGTCAGGTCGCGGTTGGCCGGCAGCAGCTGGTAACCACCGTGCTCGGAGTAGTGCATGGCCTGGGTCAGGTCGCACTCCCCGATCAGCAGGTCGTACACCGAATGTTCGAGCTCGTGTTTATCCACACCGCTGCCCATGGTGGCGTTGCCCTGCGGATCGAGGTCGATCAGCAGCACGCGGCGCTTGGTCGCGGCCAGCGATGCGGCGAGATTGATACAGGTGGTGGTCTTGCCCACACCACCTTTCTGGTTCGCGATTGCGAATACCTTAGCCATTGTTGCGTGTGTTCCCAGTCATGCCTTGCGGCGCAGTATCAGCAGATGGCGCTGGCCCTGGCAACCTGGAACGGTCAGGGCCTGCTCGCTTTCCACTGTGAAGTCTGCGGGCAATGCTACCAGTTCATCGGCAGGATGCAGCCCTTTCATTGCAAGCCATTGCGTGCGGGCGTCACCCAGGTGGCGGGTCCAGTTGGTGAAATTTTCCATGCTGCTGAAAGCGCGCGAGACGATCCCGCAGAACGGCTGCTCGGGCTGAACCTCTTCTACCCGGCTGTGGATAACCGTGAGGTTGTCCAGCTTCAGCTCCATTTTCACCTGGGTCAGGAAGCGGGTCTTCTTGCCGTTGCTGTCGAGCACCGTCACTTGCTTGTGCGGATGCAGGATAGCCAACGGGATGCCGGGCATGCCGCCACCGCTGCCGACATCCAGCCAACGCTGGGTGTCATTGTGGATAAACGGCATGACGCTGAGGCTGTCGAGCAGGTGGCGCGACACCATCTCGTCCGGGTTACGCACAGCGGTGAGGTTGTAGGCCTTGTTCCATTTGATCAACAGGGCCAGGTAGCCCAGCAGCAGTTCGTGCTGCTGCGCGCTCAGCTCGACGCCGAGCTGGCGCGCACCTGTGGACAACTCTTCGGCGTGTTGCGGGGTGACCAGGGAACTCAAGCGCTTTGCTCCAATTCGCGGCCTGCGCCGCGTTTTTTCAAGTGAATCAGCAACAGGGAAATCGCCGCAGGCGTGACACCCGGGATACGTGAAGCCTGGCCAAGCGTTTCTGGACGGGTTTCGCCCAGCTTGCCCTGGATCTCCTTGGACAAGCCGGAAATCGAGGTGTAGTCGATATCCACAGGCAGGCGAGTGTCTTCACTGGCACGCAGCCGGGCGATCTCGTCCTGCTGACGGTCGATGTAGCCGGCGTACTTGGTCTTGATCTCGACCTGCTCGGCAACCTGTGGATCGATCACTTCGCCGCCGGTGGCTTCGATCAGGCCTGCGTAGTCGATTTCTGGGCGAGCCAGCAGGTTGAGCAGGCTGTACTCATGGTTCAGTGGGGTCGCGAACTTATCCACAATGGCCTGGCCTTGTGGCGTGCCCGGGCGTACCCAGGTGCTTTTCAGGCGCTGCTCTTCGCGCTCGATGCCTTCGCGCTTGGCGCTGAAGGCGGCCCAGCGCTCGTCGTCGATCAAACCCAGCTCGCGGCCTTTCTCGGTCAGGCGCAGGTCGGCGTTGTCTTCGCGCAGGATCAGCCGGTATTCGGCGCGCGAGGTGAACATGCGGTAGGGCTCTTGGGTACCCAGGGTGATCAGGTCGTCGACCAGCACACCGATGTAGGCCTCGTCACGGCGCGGGCACCAGCTTTCGCGGCCCTGCGCGCGCAACGCGGCGTTGGTCCCGGCCAGCAGGCCCTGGGCGCCGGCCTCTTCGTAACCGGTGGTGCCGTTGATCTGGCCCGCGAAGAACAGGCCGCCGATGACCTTGGTCTCGAGGCTGTACTTGAGGTCGCGCGGGTCGAAGTAGTCGTACTCGATGGCGTAGCCAGGGCGAACGATGTGGGCGTTTTCCATGCCGCGGATCGAGCGCACCAGCTCCAGCTGCACGTCGAACGGCAGCGAAGTCGAGATGCCGTTGGGGTACAGCTCATGGGTGGTCAGGCCTTCCGGCTCGATGAACACCTGGTGGCTTTCCTTGTCGGCGAAGCGGTGGATCTTGTCCTCGATCGACGGGCAATAGCGCGGGCCGATGCCTTCGATCACACCCGAGTACATCGGCGAGCGGTCGAGGTTCGAGGCAATGATTTCGTGGGTGCGCGCATTGGTGTGGGTAATCCAGCAGCTCACCTGGCGCGGGTGCATCTGGGCATTGCCCATGAACGACATCACCGGGATCGGCGTGTCGCCGGGCTGCTCGGTCATTACCGAGAAATCCACGGAGCGGCCATCGATGCGCGGCGGTGTGCCGGTTTTCAGCCGGCCGACGCGCAGCGGCAGTTCGCGCATGCGATGGGCCAGGGCAATCGAAGGCGGGTCGCCGGCGCGACCGCCGGAATGATTCTGCAGGCCTATGTGGATAAGTCCACCGAGGAAAGTGCCGGTGGTCAGTACCACGCTCTCGGCGAAGAAACGCAGGCCCATCTGCGTGACCACGCCCTTCACCTGGTCCTGCTCGACGATCAGGTCGTCGCAGGACTGCTGGAATATCCACAGGTTCGGCTGGTTTTCCAGGATTTCGCGCACCACTGCCTTGTAGATGGCGCGGTCGGCCTGTGCGCGGGTGGCACGTACGGCCGGGCCCTTGCGGTTGTTCAGGATGCGGAACTGGATACCGCTCTTGTCGGTGGCCAGCGCCATGGCGCCGCCGAGCGCGTCGATCTCTTTGACCAGATGGCTTTTACCGATGCCACCGATGGCCGGGTTGCAGCTCATGTGACCGAGGGTTTCCACGTTATGGGTCAACAGCAGGGTTTTCACACCCATGCGTGCAGACGCAAGCGCAGCCTCGGTACCGGCATGGCCGCCGCCGATGACGATCACTTCAAAACGGGAAG
The DNA here is from genome assembly GCF_050586605.1 of Pseudomonas sp. ES1. Lineage (NCBI taxonomy): Bacteria > Pseudomonadati > Pseudomonadota > Gammaproteobacteria > Pseudomonadales > Pseudomonadaceae > Pseudomonas > Pseudomonas sp. ES1. Next base: position 76,281 of record NZ_JBOBDM010000002.1, read on the forward strand.
GGAAATCCACCACGCACCTCGTGCCTGTTTTTACGAATAGAGAAGGTAAGCGGACAAGTATAGGGACTTACCCCCCTTCAAAGAAACCGTCTGAGCAAATTTTGACCAGGCTGTGGATGAGTGGCAGGCAATAGAAATCAAAGAAGAAAAATTTATAAAAGCTTTGTTTTTATGTTTATGTTTAGGGGCCTACCTGTCTGTTGATAACTACATGTAGGCCTTTAACTACGTGATGTACAGCGATTCATAACCCTGGGTCTAAGTAGCCCTGTGGGGTCTGGACAAGGTTGTTTAACCTGTGGATGAAAGTAGTGGTTACCCACAGGCCGCGTTTTCCTCAACAAAAAAGCGCGGTTATCAACGGAGCTGAAGGCGAGTTTTCCACAGAGCACAGGCGAGCGATCGCCGGCCTGTTGATGAAAAATTCAGGCGACGAACGGTCGTATAGGGAGGGATCAGGAGGGGGGTTACCGCAGGCTCCCCCGCAACAAGCGCCAGGCAGCGCTTGCCGGGGGAGCCGGGAAGGGATTACTTGCCGATGCAGAAGCTGGAGAAGATTCGCCCCAGCAGATCGTCTGAGCTGAATGCCCCGGTGATTTCACCCAGGGCTTGCTGAGCCTGACGCAGATCTTCGGCCAGCAACTCACCAGCGCCGGCAAGGGTCAGCTGAGCACGGCCATGTTCAAGATGGCTACTGGCGTGGCGCAGCGCTTCCAGGTGGCGACGGCGTGCGCTGAAGCTGCTTTCCGCAGTCTGTTCGTAGCCCATGCAGGCCTTGAGATGATCACGCAGCAAGTCCAGGCCCATGTCGCTGTCATTGGCACTCAGGGTGATGGTTGCATGCCCGTCGTCGCTCAGCTCCAGGCCAACCTGCTCGCCACTGAGGTCGGCCTTGTTGCGGATCAGCGTGACCTTGGATGGATCCGGGCGCTGATCGAGGAATTCTGGCCACAGGGCAAAAGGATCGCTGGCTTCAGGCGCCGTGGAGTCGACCACCAACAGCACCCGATCGGCCTCGTTGATGGCCTTCAACGCCCTCTCTACACCGATCTTTTCCACATGGTCATCGGTATCGCGCAGGCCTGCGGTGTCGACCACGTGCAGCGGCATGCCGTCGATGTGGATATGTTCACGCAGGATGTCCCGGGTGGTGCCGGCGATATCGGTGACGATCGCCGCTTCACGGCCGGCCAGCTGGTTGAGCAGGCTGGACTTGCCGGCGTTCGGCCGGCCAGCGATGACCACGGTCATGCCATCGCGCAGCAAGGCGCCCTGCCCGGCTTCGCGCTGCACTGTGGACAACTCGCTGCGCACATCATCGAGCATGCGCAACACATGGCCATCGGCGAGGAAGTCGATTTCCTCTTCTGGAAAGTCGATGGCGGCTTCGACATAGATACGCAAGGCAATCAGCGCCTCGGTCAGCCCATGCACACGCTTGGAGAACGCCCCCTGCAGCGAGCGCAAGGCGTTGCGCGCGGCCTGGGTAGAGCTCGCCTCGATCAGGTCGGCAATGGCCTCGGCCTGGGCCAGGTCGAGCTTGTCATTGAGGAAAGCACGCTCGCTGAACTCGCCCGGCCGCGCCAGGCGGCAGCCCAGTTGCAGGCAGCGCTGCAGCAGCATGTCCATTACCACGGGGCCGCCATGGCCCTGCAGCTCCAGCACATCCTCGCCGGTGAACGAATTCGGCCCGGGGAAGAACAACGCGATGCCCTCGTCCAGCACCAGGCCATCGGCATCGCGGAACGGGCCGTAGTGGGCGTGGCGCGGGGTCAGGCTGCGGCCGGTGATGGTCTGCCCGGCCTGGCTGGCCAACGGGCCGGACAAGCGGACGATACCGACACCGCCGCGGCCCTGGGCAGTGGCGATGGCGGCGATGGTTTCACGCACAGTATTCATGCTCGAAGCCTCTACAACGAATTCGAATGACAGATAGCAAAAACGCCCCACGAGGGGGCGTTTTTATTCACAGGCTAGCGTAGCGGCCTGTCAAGCGGCTGCGTTTTTGGTCGCGGCCTCGATACGGCGAGTGATGTACCACTGCTGGCTGATCGACAGGCAGTTGTTCACAACCCAGTACAGCACCAGGCCAGCCGGGAACCACAGGAAGAAGAAGGTGAAGATGATCGGCATCATTTTCATCACCTTGGCCTGCATCGGATCCGGCGGAGTCGGGTTCAGGCGCTGCTGGATGAACATGGTCGCGCCCATGATGATCGGCAGGATGAAGAACGGATCCTTGATCGACAGGTCGGTGATCCACAGCAGCCATGGGGCCTGGCGCATCTCGACGCTTTCCAGCAGTACCCAGTACAGGGCCAGGAACACCGGCATCTGCACCAGGATCGGCAGGCAGCCGCCCAGCGGGTTGATCTTCTCTTTCTTGTACAGCTCCATCATCGCCTGGGACATCTTCTGGCGATCGTCACCGAAGCGTTCCTTCAGTGCGGCAAGCTTCGGCGCCACGGCACGCATGCGCGCCATCGAGCGATAGCTGGCAGCCGACAGCGGGAAGAACAGGCCCTTGATGAGCATGGTCAGGACGATGATCGACCAGCCCCAGTTACCCAGCAGGCTGTGGATATGTTGCAGCAGCCAGAAGATCGGCTGGGCAATGAACCACAGGAAGCCGTAGTCGACGGTCAGTTCCAGGCCTGGGGACAACTCTTTGAGCTTGGACTGGATCTTCGGGCCGGCGTACAGCATGGCGCTGGTTTCGACCTTGCCGCCAGCAGGAACGCTGAGTGCCGGGCCGGTGTAACCGATGATGTAGTTGCCCTGGCTGTCCTTGCGGGTCTGGACGGCGTTGTTGTCGCCCTTGGCCGGGATCCAGGCGGTCACGAAGTAGTGCTGCAGCCAGGCTACCCAGCCGCCGGTCACATTTTCTTTCAAACTGCCCTTGTCGATGTCTTTCATCGACACTTTCTTGTACGGCTCGGCAGCTGTCCACAGGGCGGCGCCCAGGTAGGTAGCGGTGCCGGTGGCAGTGCTCGACGACGGGTCGCCGCTGGCATCGCGCTTGAGCTGGGCAAACAGGTTGCCGTTCCACGCTTGGCCGCTCTGGTTGTCGATCAGGTAGCTGACGGTCAGGTCGTACTCACCGCGCTTGAGGCTGAAGCGCTTGATGTAGTTGACGCCGTTCTCGCTGAACTTCAGGTCGACTACCAGTTGATCCTGGCGGTCGGCCAGCTGGAAGCTCTTCTGCTCCGCGGCATACAGCGGGCGACCGGTGGCACGGGCATCCGGGCCGTTGGCGCCGGTCAGGCCGCTTTGCGCCAGGTAGACACGCTCGCCACCGTTGTCGAACAGCTGGAACGGAATGTCCGGATGGTCCTGGCGGCGTGGGTATTTCGGCAGGGTCAGCTGGACGATGTCACCACCGACCGGGTCGATAGCCAGGTCCAGGACGTCGGTCTTGATCCGGATCAGGTCCTTGCTCAGTGCAACCGGAGCAAGTTCCGCAGGGCTGGATTCAGCATTGGCGCTCGGCACATCGGCGCTGGCGCCGGCGGTTCCGGCCGGGACGGTATCCGGCAGGGCCGGGGCAGCAGTGCTGGCAGCAGTATTCTGAGTCGGCAGGGCAGCCTGGCCATAGTCCTGGTTCCATTTCAGGACCATGACGTAGGACACGATTGCCAGGGCGACGATCAGGATCGTGCGTTTAATATCCATGATTACTCGGCTATCGAAGAAGTTCGGGAGGAAGGAGCTGGTGGAACGGGATCGAAACCGCCGTCGTTCCACGGATTACAACGCCCCAGGCGACGAACGGCCAGCCACCCACCACGCAACAGGCCATGGTTTTCGATGGCTTCGTATGCGTAACAGGAACAGCTGGGATAGAAACGACAGTGACTGGCCATCAGGGGGCTGATGGCGTAACGGTAGAACTGGATCGGAACGAGGGCCAGTTTACGCATTGTGACTGTCTACCCCTGCGGGATTGGCGTTGACCGCTGGAGAGGGCCGACTGCGAGCCAGTCGCTTCCAGAGCTTGCCAAAGTGTTGGTGCAATTCTGGGTTTTCCACTTCGCCCAACCCCTTGCGCGCGACGATCACGATATCCAAACCCGCCAACAGCTGCTGGTTCAGGCGGAACGAATCGCGCATCAGGCGTTTCAGGCGATTGCGTTGAACGGCGAGCTTGACGCTCTTTTTGCCGATCACCAGGCCGAGGCGTGGGTGATCGAGGCCGTTCTCGCGGGCAAGGATAAGCAGGTTTTTCCCTGGAACCTTGCCGGTTGGGGAGTCGAAGACCGCTTTGAAGTGTCGGGGTGTAAGCAGTCGCTTTTCCCGACTGAAGTCCTGACTCACCACCTGTGCCGAAAAATCAAATGGCCAGACGCTTACGGCCTTTGGCACGACGACGCGACAGAACGGCGCGGCCGTTCTTGGTGGCCATACGGGCACGGAAACCGTGGGTGCGTGCGCGCTTGATGGTGCTTGGTTGGAAAGTACGTTTCATGGCGTGTTACCTGGGTTGGTCGACAACGGGCCGGAAGGGCCCCCTTTTTAAGAGATCGGCGATTCTAGAGAAAGCAAGCCCATAGGTCAATTTCCAACCAGTCATTCCTTATGAAGGGTGCCCAGTGGTCAGCGGTCAGGCCAGGTCAAAGGAAGGGCTTCCTACCAACGCTCAAAATGTAAAAAAAAAGAAAGGCATATAAAAAGCTTTTCTGAAGAACTTATAGATCTTAAGTGGATAACCTTCTGTGGATAACACGTCACAGCCCACTATTTGCAAGCTGTACAGAGATTTGAAACCTTGTCGGTAACAGGTGTCTTGTCTGTGCCGGGCCTGCGTACAACCTGTGCAGCAAAAGACCATTTATCCACAGGTGAATTATCCACAGGGCAGGCCCCAGGGTTGTGCATAGCCCTCATGCGGTGTTATCCACAGGGCTTATTCACACCGCAAGATGATGTTTTGGTCGGATTTTGGCTTATTCACCGGGTCTGCATAGGGCCTCATATGTGGATAACTGACCGCCCGCCCGGTACAATGGCGGTTTGTTTTGCCTCATCCGGCTTTCAACTCAGGGGATATCCGTGTCAGTGGAACTTTGGCAGCAGTGCGTGGAGCTTCTGCGCGATGAACTGCCTGCCCAGCAATTCAACACCTGGATCCGTCCGCTACAGGTCGAAGCCGAAGGCGACGAGTTGCGCGTCTACGCGCCCAACCGCTTCGTGCTCGATTGGGTCAATGAAAAGTACCTGGGTCGTCTGCTCGAGCTGTTGGGCGAACACGGCAACGGCATTGCGCCGGCGCTTTCCTTATTAATAGGTAGCCGTCGTAGTTCTGCTGCGCGGGCTGCCCCGAATGCGCCGGTGAGCGCTGCCGTCGCCGCAACCTTGGCGCAGCAGGCTCAGGTTCAGCCTGCTGCGCCGATCGTGCTGCCGAGCGAGCCGGTCATGGCGCAGGTGGCCGAGCCGGTTGCCAGCGGTATTGAAGAGTCCGCTTCGCGCAACAGCTTCGACAGCATGGCTGAGCCCAGCGCGGCGCCTGCTGCAACGGGCCGCACCGAGCAACGTACGGTGCAGGTCGAAGGCGCGCTCAAGCACACCAGCTACCTGAACCGCACCTTCACCTTCGAAACCTTCGTGGAAGGTAAGTCGAACCAGTTGGCCCGTGCGGCTGCCTGGCAGGTCGCGGACAACCCCAAGCACGGCTACAACCCACTGTTCCTGTATGGCGGTGTCGGCCTGGGTAAAACGCACTTGATGCATGCTGTGGGTAACCACCTGCTGAAGAAGAACCCGAATGCCAAGGTCGTCTACCTGCATTCCGAGCGCTTCGTCGCCGACATGGTCAAGGCCTTGCAGCTGAACGCGATCAACGAATTCAAGCGCTTCTACCGTTCGGTCGATGCGCTGCTGATCGACGACATCCAGTTCTTCGCCCGCAAGGAGCGTTCGCAGGAAGAGTTTTTCCACACCTTCAACGCCCTGCTCGAGGGCGGTCAGCAGGTGATTCTCACCAGCGACCGCTACCCGAAAGAGATCGAAGGCCTGGAAGAGCGCCTGAAGTCGCGCTTCGGTTGGGGCCTGACGGTGGCTGTCGAGCCGCCAGAGCTGGAAACCCGTGTGGCGATCCTGATGAAGAAGGCCGACCAGGCCAAGGTCGAACTGCCGCACGATGCCGCGTTCTTCATCGCCCAACGCATCCGTTCCAACGTGCGTGAACTCGAAGGCGCCTTGAAGCGGGTGATCGCTCACTCGCACTTCATGGGCCGCGATATCACCATCGAGCTGATTCGTGAATCGCTCAAGGATCTGCTGGCGCTGCAGGACAAACTGGTGAGTGTGGATAACATCCAGCGCACCGTGGCCGAGTACTACAAGATCAAGATCTCCGATCTGCTGTCCAAGCGCCGTTCGCGCTCGGTAGCGCGCCCGCGCCAGGTGGCCATGGCCCTGTCGAAGGAGCTGACCAACCACAGCTTGCCGGAAATCGGCGACATGTTTGGCGGCCGCGACCATACCACCGTGCTGCACGCCTGCCGCAAGATCAACGAATTGAAGGAATCCGACGCGGACATCCGCGAGGACTACAAGAACCTGCTGCGTACACTGACGACCTGATGACCGTCTGCGTAGCTAATTGAAGGCAAGGGACTAGACCATGCATTTCACCATTCAACGCGAAGCCCTGTTGAAACCCCTGCAACTGGTCGCAGGCGTCGTCGAGCGCCGCCAGACCTTGCCGGTCCTGTCCAACGTCCTGCTGGTCGTACAAGGCCAGCAGCTGTCGTTGACCGGTACCGACCTGGAAGTCGAACTGGTTGGCCGCGTTCAGCTGGAAGAGCCTGCCGAGCCGGGCGAGATCACTGTCCCGGCGCGCAAGCTGATGGACATCTGCAAGAGCCTGCCCAGCGATGCGCTGATCGACATCAAGGTCGACGAGCAGAAGTTGCTGGTCAAGGCCGGCCGCAGCCGCTTCACGCTATCCACCCTGCCTGCCAATGACTTCCCGACCGTGGAAGAAGGCCCGGGCTCGCTGACCTGCAACCTGGAACAGAGCAAGCTGCGTCGCCTCATCGAGCGCACCAGCTTCGCCATGGCCCAGCAAGATGTGCGCTACTACCTCAACGGCATGCTGCTGGAAGTGTCGACCGACACCCTGCGCGCGGTAGCCACCGATGGCCACCGCCTGGCCCTGTGCGCCATGCAGGCGCCGATCGGCCAGGCCGAGCGTCACCAGGTCATCGTGCCTCGTAAAGGTATCCTTGAGCTGGCGCGCCTGCTCACCGACCCGGAAGGCATGGTCAGCATCGTCCTTGGCCAGCACCACATTCGCGCGACCACCGGTGAGTTCACCTTCACCTCCAAGCTGGTCGACGGCAAGTTCCCGGACTACGAGCGCGTGTTGCCAAAAGGCGGCGACAAGCTGGTGGTCGGCGATCGTCAGGCTCTGCGCGAGGCGTTCAGCCGCACCGCGATCCTGTCGAACGAGAAGTACCGTGGTATTCGCCTGCAACTGGCGGCTGGCCAGTTGAAGATCCAGGCCAACAACCCTGAGCAGGAAGAAGCGGAAGAAGAGATCAGCGTCGACTACAACGGCAGCTCGTTGGAGATCGGTTTCAACGTCAGCTACCTGCTGGACGTGCTGGGTGTCATGACCACTGAACAGGTGCGCCTGATTCTGTCGGACTCCAACAGCAGCGCCCTGGTACAGGAAGCCGGCAATGATGACTCGTCCTACGTTGTCATGCCGATGCGTCTGTAACTCGTAGCAGGCGAAATGTCCCTTCTACGTCTTTCGGTCACCGCGGTGCGCAACCTGCACCCGGTGACCCTCTCACCCTCCCCCCGCATCAACATCCTGTACGGCGACAATGGCAGCGGTAAAACCAGCGTGCTCGAAGCCGTGCACTTGCTTGGGCTGGCGCGCTCGTTCCGTAGCACGCGGCTGAACCCGGTCATTCAATACGAACAGCCCACCTGCACGGTCTTTGGCCAGGTAGAACTGGCTGAAGGTGGCACAAGCAACCTGGGTGTTTCTCGTGAACGCCAAGGTGATTTCACCATCCGCATTGACGGGCAGAACGCACGCAGCGCTGCGCAGCTTGCCGAAATGCTGCCCCTGCAGTTGATCAACCCCGACAGTTTCAGGTTGCTCGAAGGTGCTCCCAAGGTACGCCGGCAGTTCCTCGACTGGGGCGTGTTCCACGTGGAACCACGCTTCATGGCCACCTGGCAACGCCTGCAGAAGGCCCTGCGGCAGCGGAACTCATGGCTGCGGCATGGTACACTTGACGCCGTTTCGCAAGCCGCCTGGGATCGAGAGTTGTGTCTCGCCAGTGCGGAGATAGATGAATACCGTCGCAACTATATCAAGGCCTTGAAGCCCGTCTTCGAGCGAACCCTGAGCGAACTGGTCGAGCTGGAAGGGTTGACCCTGAGCTACTACCGAGGCTGGGACAAGGACCGGGAACTCAACGAAGTCCTCGCTACCTCTCTCCTTCGTGATCAGCAGATGGGCCATACCCAGGCCGGGCCACAGCGTGCTGATCTGCGCCTTCGATTGGGGGCAAACAACGCTGCCGACATCCTTTCGCGCGGGCAGCAGAAGCTGGTTGTCTGCGCCCTGCGAATTGCCCAGGGCCATCTGGTTAGCCAGGCTCGTCGCGGTCAGTGTATTTATCTGGTGGATGACTTGCCGTCCGAACTGGACGAGCAGCACCGCCGCGCACTGTGCCGCTTGCTTGAAGAATTGAACTGCCAGGTGTTCATCACCTGTGTAGACCACGAATTTCTGAGGGAAGGCTGGCAAACGGAAACGCCAGTCGCTTTGTTCCACGTGGAACAGGGCCGTATCACCCAGACCCACGACCATCGGGAGTGAAGGCATGAGCGAAAATCAAACGTACGACTCCTCCAGCATTAAAGTGCTGAAAGGGCTGGATGCCGTACGCAAGCGTCCCGGCATGTACATTGGCGACACCGATGACGGCAGCGGCCTGCACCACATGGTGTTCGAGGTGGTCGACAACTCCATCGACGAGGCCCTGGCCGGGCACTGCGATGACATCACCGTCATCATTCACACCGACGAATCCATCAGTGTCCGCGACAACGGCCGTGGTATCCCGGTCGACGTGCACAAAGAAGAAGGCGTGTCGGCAGCCGAGGTCATCATGACCGTGCTGCACGCTGGCGGTAAGTTCGACGACAACTCCTATAAGGTCTCCGGCGGTCTGCACGGTGTAGGTGTTTCCGTGGTGAACGCGCTGTCCGAGAAACTGGTGCTCACCGTTCGCCGCAGCGGCAAGATCTGGGAACAGACCTACGTTCATGGTGTGCCACAGGCACCGATGGCCGTGGTCGGTGAAAGCGAATCCACCGGTACCCACATCCACTTCAAGCCTTCGGCTGAAACCTTCAAGAACATCCACTTCAGCTGGGACATTCTCGCCAAGCGTATTCGCGAACTGTCCTTCCTGAACTCAGGCGTTGGCATCCTGCTCAAGGATGAACGCAGCGGCAAGGAAGAGTTCTTCAAATACGAAGGCGGCCTGCGCGCATTCGTCGAGTACCTGAACACCAACAAGACCCCGGTCAACTCCCAGGTCTTCCACTTCAACGTCCAGCGTGAAGATGGTGTCGGTGTCGAAGTCGCCCTGCAGTGGAACGACAGCTTCAACGAAAACCTGCTGTGCTTCACCAACAACATCCCGCAGCGCGATGGTGGTACCCACCTGGTCGGCTTCCGCTCCTCGCTCACCCGTAGCCTCAACAGCTACATCGAGCAGGAAGGCCTGGCCAAGAAGAACAAGGTCGCCACCACCGGTGACGACGCCCGCGAAGGCCTGACCGCGATCATCTCGGTCAAGGTGCCGGACCCCAAGTTCAGCTCGCAGACCAAGGACAAGCTGGTTTCCTCGGAGGTGAAAACCGCCGTGGAGCAGGAGATGAACAAGTACTTCGCTGACTTCCTGTTGGAGAACCCCAACGAAGCCAAGGCCGTTGTCGGCAAGATGATCGACGCTGCCCGTGCCCGTGAAGCCGCGCGCAAGGCCCGTGAGATGACCCGCCGCAAAGGCGCGCTGGACATCGCCGGCCTGCCGGGCAAACTGGCGGACTGCCAGGAGAAGGACCCTGCCCTCTCCGAACTGTACCTGGTGGAGGGTGACTCCGCAGGTGGTTCGGCCAAGCAAGGCCGCAACCGTCGCACCCAGGCGATCCTGCCGCTCAAGGGCAAAATCCTCAACGTCGAGAAAGCCCGCTTCGACAAGATGATCTCGTCGCAAGAGGTCGGTACCTTGATCACCGCCCTGGGCTGTGGCATCGGCCGCGAAGAGTACAACATCGACAAGTTGCGCTATCACAACATCATCATCATGACCGATGCTGACGTCGACGGCTCGCACATCCGTACCCTGCTGCTGACCTTCTTCTTCCGTCAGCTGCCAGAGCTGGTCGAGCGTGGCTACATCTACATCGCTCAGCCGCCGCTGTACAAGGTGAAGAAAGGCAAGCAGGAGCAGTACATCAAGGACGACGAGGCCATGGAAGAGTACATGACCCAGTCGGCCCTGGAAGATGCCAGCCTTCACCTGGATGAGTCGGCACCTGCCGTTTCGGGTGTACAGCTCGAATCGCTGGTGAACGAATTCCGCGCCGTGATGAAGACACTCAAGCGCCTGTCGCGCCTGTACCCAGAAGAGCTGACCGAGCACTTCATCTACCTGCCAAAAGTCACCCTCGAGCAACTGGCTGACAAGGCACAGATGGACGAGTGGCTGAAAGCCTTCCAGCTGCGCCTGGACAACAGCCAGCGTTCCGGTTTGGCGTACAAGGCTGCCTTGCACGAAGACAAGGAACGTAATATCTGGCTGCCCGTGGTGGAAACCACCTCCCACGGCTTGGCCAGCTACGTGACCTTCAACCGTGATTTCTTCGGCAGCAATGACTACCGCAGCGTCGTCACCCTCGGTGAAAACCTCAGTACCTTGTTGGGTGAGGGTGCCTACGTCAAGCGTGGCGAGCGTCGCAAGTCGATCACCGAGTTCAAGGAAGCGCTCGACTGGCTGATGAACGAAAGCACCAAGCGTCACACCATCCAGCGCTACAAAGGGCTGGGTGAGATGAACCCTGACCAGCTGTGGGAAACCACCATGGACCCGACCGTGCGCCGCATGCTCAAGGTCACCATTGAAGATGCGATCGCCGCTGACCAGCTGTTCAACACCTTGATGGGTGACGCGGTCGAACCGCGTCGTGAGTTCATTGAGAGCAACGCGCTGTCGGTGTCCAACCTGGACTTCTGATCCAGCTGACTGCGCGATATCCGAAAAGGCCAACCCATTTGGGTTGGCCTTTTTCGTTCCCCGTGGAACAGGATCCTACGGCTCTGATCCCTGGACAGTGTTCCACGTGGAACGCTTCAAAGTCCCAAGGCTTTGAGACGCCGATAAAGCGTACGTTCGCTCATGCCCAGATGCGCTGCGAGTTCGCTGCGAGACCCTCTGAAGGTTTCCAGCGCATGGGCCAGCTGCGGCATTTCATGTTTCCCGCGACCACGCAAAGCCTGGTGATCAACCACCGGATGAAGGCCCTCGGGAAGATGCTCGGGACGGATCAGACCGTCATCGGCAAACAGCCGAGCCCGCTCCAGGATATTTCGCAGCTCGCGAATATTACCGGGGAAGCTATGCAGGGTCAGTCGTTCAAGCGCTTCAGCGGTTACCTTGGGCGACTGCTTGCCCGCCATCCTTTGCAACAGGCTTTCACAGAGCAAAGGCAAGTCTTCAGCCCGCTCGCGCAAGGCCGGTAACCGTATCGGGAAACCGCTGATGCGGTAATACAGGTCTTCCCGGAATGTGCCACTAGCAGCCATTTCCTTGAGTGGCTTGTGGGTTGCCGAAACCAGACGAAAATCCGAATGCACCGTGCGCGTGCTGCCGACCGGGCGGAAACTGCCGGACTCGATCAAGCGCAGCAGTTTCACCTGCATGGCCAGCGGCACTTCGCCGATTTCGTCAAGGAACAGGGTGCCGCCATGGGCCGCTTCAGCCAGGCCGATCTTGCGTTGAGTAGCGCCTGTGAAGGCGCCCTTCTCATAGCCGAACAATTCGCTCTCGAACAAAGACTCGGTCAAACCCGTACAGTCCACCACTACCAACGGCCCGTTGGCTCGGGGGCTTCCCAGGTGCAACGCGCGGGCGAACAGCTCCTTGCCCGTACCAGACTCACCTTGCAGCAATACCGGGATTTGCGCCGGCGCCGCCCGTTGCAAGCTGGCGACCGCTGCTTTGAAGGCCGCTGCACGCCCGACTAAACCCTGCTCCTGAGGTTGCGCCGATGCCAGGGTGACGCTGGTCAGGCGCTCGACGAAGGCCACCACCCTACCCTGATCGTCGAGGATCGGCCTCAGCTCCACATCCACATGTTCCGGTCCGCGAGGCGTGTGGTGGATATGCAGCACACGCTCGGGGACTTTGCTGTCCAGCGATTTGCGCAGCGGGCAGTGCTCACCGGCCTGGTCGCAGGGCACTGCGTAGTGGTGCGAGACTCGGTGGCATTTCTCGCCCACAGGCGCATGATCGTCGCTGCCGAACTGACGTCGGTAAGCAGCATTGGCGGCAAGGATGTTGTAGTCGGTGTCCAGGATGATGCTAGGGAGCAGATCGTGTTCGAGGTAGGACACCAGCGCGAGAATCGCGGGATGGGAAGCGGCAAGCATGACAGCACCAGATAAAAGACCCGCCGAGCGTAGCAAGGACTGCCAATCACTGCCATTGGCTGACAGTCGACTGCCAGCAACTGTCACCTTTGCCTGCGGGGCGCGCCGCTTTCGCGCAGGCTGTCCCGACGCAATGCCGCAGTTACGGGGCAGCGCGCCTATCAGAAAGGCATGGCATGCATCTTGATAAAGCACCGTTCACTGCCTAAGCCTTCAAGGAGGCACGGTGGATAACTGGAGAGCGCAATGATCATCGGCAACAACCTTCATGTTGAAGCATTCTTCGACAAGACCACCTCGACCATCAGTTACCTGGTGATGGACGGCGAGACGCGTCAGTGTGCGTTGATCGACAGCGTGCTCGACTACGACCCAAAGTCCGGGCGCACCTGCACGGCGTCCGCGGACCAATTGATTGCCCGCGTGAATGAGCTGGGCGCCAAGGTTCAGTGGATCCTGGAAACTCACGTGCATGCCGACCACTTGTCTGCGGCGGCCTACCTCAAGGAAAAACTTGGCGGCCATACCGGCATCGGTGCGCTGATCACCCAGGTGCAGAAAGTGTTCGGCACCCTGTTCAACGCCGAGCCCGGGTTCGCCCGCGACGGCAGCCAGTTCGATGTGCTGTTCGTCGATGAGGAAGGCTTTCGCATCGGCAACCTGCATGCCCGCGCCTTGCACACCCCCGGGCATACGCCGGCCTGCATGAGCTACATGGTCCAGGACGCCGGCGAGACCGCCGTGTTCGTTGGCGACACTCTGTTCACGCCCGACTACGGCACTGCCCGTTGCGACTTCCCCGGCGCCAGCGCGACTACCTTGTACCAGTCGATCCGTCGGCTGCTGGCCTTCCCTGACCAGACGCAGTTGTTCATGTGCCACGACTACCTGCCGGGCGGCCGTGAGCTGCGCTACGTCACCACGGTGGCCGAGCAACGTGCCGACAACATTCATATTCATGAAGGCGTCAGCCAGGACAGCTTCGTGGCGATGCGCGAAGCCCGTGACAAGACCCTGGACATGCCCGTGCTGATCCTGCCATCGGTACAGATCAACATGCGCAGCGGCCAGTATCCCGAGCCCGAGGAAAACGGCGTGAGCTACTTGAAGATCCCGCTGAACAAACTGTAAAGCGCATCACCTACATAACGAGATTCAAAGGAACACCGCCATGCCTGCCTTGCTGTCCCCTGCTGATTCATCCCCTGCCGACCACCACAAAGTGGTGATAGTCGGTGCCGGTGCCGCCGGTATCGCCACCGCCTCGAGCTTGATCGCCCGCGACCCGTCACTGGACATCGCCTTGATCGACCCCGCCGATGTGCACTACTACCAGCCTGGCTGGACCATGGTCGGCGCCGGTGTGTTCAAGGCACCGAGCACCGCCCACACCATGGCCGCCACCCTGCCCCGTGGCGTGCGCTGGATCAAGGCGCGGGTCGAAGGTTTCGACCCGCATGGGCAACTGGTCATGCTCGAAGGAGGTCGAGCCGTCAGTTACGAACAGCTGGTGGTGTGCCCGGGCCTCAAGCTCGACTGGAGCGCCATCGAAGGCCTGAGCGATACACTCGGCCGCAACGGTGTCACGTCCAACTACCGCTACGACCTGGCGCCCTACACATGGGAGCTGGTGCAGACGCTCAAGCAAGGCCGTGCCCTGTTCACCCAGCCGCCGATGCCGATCAAATGCGCGGGTGCGCCGCAGAAGGCCCTGTACCTGTCGTGCGATCACTGGTTGCGCAATGGCCGGCTCGGCGATATCAGGGCCAGCTTCTTCAACGCCGGCGCCGTGCTGTTCGGCGTGCCGGACTACGTGCCGGCCTTGATGAGCTACATCGACAAGTACGGCGTCGACCTCAACTATCAACATCGCCTGACGGCGGTAGATGGCCCGAACAAGCGCGCCACCTTCGTGCGCACACTGCCAGATGGCAGCAGCGAAACCCGCGTCGAGGCCTTCGACATGCTGCATGTGGTGCCGCCGCAAGTGGCGCCGGACTTTATCCGCCAGAGCCCGCTGGCCGATGCCGCTGGCTGGGTGGATGTCGACCCGCACACCCTGCGCCACCGCCAGTTCGGCAATATCCACGCCTTGGGCGACGTGGCCAACACCAGTAACGCCAAGACCGCCGCCGCTGCCCGCAAGCAGGCACCGGTGGTGGCCAACAACGTGCTGGTGGCCCTTGGGCGCCTGCCGACCTTGGCGCAATACGACGGCTATGGTTCCTGCCCGCTGACAGTGGAGCGCGGCAAGATTGTCCTGGCCGAGTTCACCTATGGCGGCAAGGTGGCGCCGAGCTTCCCGCGCTGGTTGCTCGACGGGCGCAAGCCGACCCGGCTGGCCTGGCTGTTGAAAGCGCAGATCCTGCCGCCGCTGTACTGGAAGGCCATGCTCAAGGGCCGTGAATGGATGGCGCGGCCGCAGCCGCTGGTGGTCGAGGCGCAGCAGTGATCGAACAGCAGCTGCTGGGCGCCGGGCTCGGCGCAATCATTGGCGCGGTGCTGGCACTGACCGGCGCCGGTGGCGGCATCCTCGCGGTGCCGCTGCTGGTGTTCGGCTTGGGCCTGAGCATGGTCGAGGCGGCGCCGATCGGCCTGCTCGCCGTTGGCCTGGCGGCGGCGGTGGGCGCCCTGCTCGGCTTGCGCGAAGGGCTGGTACGTTATCGCGCGGCCCTGTTCATCGCCCTGATCGGCATCGCCGCCTCGCCCTTTGGCCTGATGCTCGCCCATCAATTGCCCAATACACCCTTGGCCCTGGTGTTCGCCGGGGTGCTGGTTTACGCCTGCCTGCGCATCTGGCGCAAGGCGGCCAGGCAACTGCGCGGCGAAGCCAATGACGCCCATCGTTTCATCGAGCCCTGCGTGCTCAACCCCTTGCAAGGCCGCTTGCGCTGGACCTTGCCCTGCGCCAGGGCCCTGGCCTTTACTGGGCTGATGTCGGGGTTGTTGTCCGGCCTGCTGGGCGTGGGCGGTGGTTTCGTGATCATCCCGGCATTGAACCGCTACACCAACCTGCGCATGACCAGCATCGTCGCCACCTCGCTGGCCGTGATCGCCCTGGTGTCCACCGGTAGCGTGGTGAGCGCCAGCGTGGCCGGTGTGATGCACTGGCAGGTGGGTGTGCCCTTCGCCATCGGTGCGGTCATCGGCCTGCTGCTGGCACGGCCGCTCGCCGCCCGCATCGCCGGCCCACGCCTGCAGCAGCTTTTCGCCGTGGCGGGCTGGGCAGCTGCGCTGCTACTGGCCGGCAAGGCGCTACTCGGCTAGCAGCTCATCCTGCTCGGCGGCGCACAGCGCCAGCAGGTAATCCCACACCACCCGCAGGCGCACCGACTTGTGCAGTTCGCGGCGGGTGCAGATCCAGTAGCTGCGCTGGATGGTTTCGCTGGGCAGCACCCGCACCAGCTTCGGGTCGTGGCGGGCCATGTAGTTGGGCAGCACGGCGATGCCCAGCCCGGCCTGGGCGGCATGCTGCTGGGCGATTACGCTGGTGCTGCGAAACGCTACGCTGGGTGTGCGGCAGAAGCTGTTGAGGAACAGCAGTTCCTGGCTGAACAACAAGTCGTCGACGTAACCGATCCAGCTGTGCCGGGCCAGGTCTTCGCGGTTGCGCAATGGCGGTGCGCGGTCCAGGTAGGCTTGGCTGGCGTACAGCGCCAGGCGGTAGTCGGTGAGCTTGCGGGTGATCAGCAGGTCGGCGTTGGGGCGCTCCAGGTGGATGCTGATTTCGGCCTCGCGGTTGAGGATGCTGACGAAGCGCGGCACCGCCACCAGCTCCACTTCCAGCCCCGGGTAGCGCTCGAACAACGCGTTCATCCGCGGGGTGAAGAACATGATGCCGATGCCTTCGGTGACACCCAGGCGAATCTTGCCCAAGGGGGTGATGGCTTGGGTGATTTCCTCCTGCGCCAGCAGGGCGACGTTCTCCATGGCCTCGGCGTGCTTGAGCAGTGCCTGGCCGGAGGGGGTGAGGTCGTAGCCTTGGGCGTGCTGGACGAACAGCGCCGTGCCCAGGCTTTTCTCGATGCTCTCGATATGCCGGGCCACGGTGCTGTGGGTGGTGTTGAGGCGCTTGGCGGCGGTCAGCAGCCGGCCGCTGCGCTGCAACTCGAGGAAAAACCGCAGATCGTTCCAGTCGAACATGCTGATCCCTTTGGCTGTTCGTACTGGCCTTTTCGCGGGTAAACCCGCTCCCACAGGTGCTGCGCAGATGCTGACAGTTGCGCTGTATCTGTGGGAGCGGGTTTACCCGCGAAGAGGCCGGCTCAGGCAGACCGCTGTGCTAAAACGCACAACGGCTGCGCAAAATCTCGTGTTTCCTCAGCGAAATTAATCAATAAGATGGACCGGGACAAGAATAATAATCAGGCGCGAGGTTGCACATGCCATCAGCCGATTCTGTCTACGACTACGTGGTCGTGGGTGCCGGGCCCGCCGGTTGCCTGCTGGCCAACCGTCTGTCCGCCGACCCTGCCTGCCGCGTCCTGCTGCTGGAAGCCGGGGGCCGCGACAACTATCCCTGGATTCACATCCCCGTCGGTTACCTCTACTGCATCGGCAACCCCCGTACCGACTGGTGCTTCAAGACCGAAGCGCAACCCGGCCTGAACGGCCGTGCCCTGGGTTATCCACGGGGCAAGGTGCTCGGCGGCTGTTCCTCGATCAACGGCATGATCTACATGCGCGGCCAGGCTGCCGACTACGACCGTTGGGCCGAGCAAGGCAACGACGGCTGGGCATGGAAGGACGTGCTGCCGTTGTTCAAGCAAAGCGAAAACCACTTCGCCGGCGCCAGCGACAGCCATGGCGGTGACGGCGAATGGCGGGTTGAACAGCAGCGCTACAGCTGGCCGATCCTCGATGCCTTCCGCGATGCCGCCGAGCAGAGTGGCATCGCCAAGGTCGACGACTTCAACACCGGCGACAACGCCGGCTGTGGATACTTTCAGGTCAACCAGCGCCGCGGTGTGCGCTGGAACTCGGCCAAGGCTTTCCTCAAACCCATCCTCAAACGGCCCAATCTGACCGTATTGACCGGCGTCGAGGTCGATCAGGTGCTGCTCAGCAACACGCGCGCCCGGGCGGTGAAAGCGCGCTGGCAAGGCGGGTGGCATGAGTTCGGCGCTCGCCGCGAGATCATTCTTTGCGCAGGTTCTGTAGGGTCGCCCGGTATCCTGCAACGCTCAGGCATCGGCCCGCGCAAGCTGCTCGAAGGGCTGGGCATCGGCGTGCGGCACGACATGCCCGGCGTCGGCGGCAACCTGCAGGACCACCTGCAACTGCGGCTGATCTACCAGATCGACAACACCCGTACCCTCAACCAGATGGCCAACAGCCTGTGGGGCAAACTGGGCATGGGCCTGCGTTACGCCTATGACCGCAGCGGCCCGCTGGCCATGGCGCCCAGCCAGTTGGGGGCATTCGTGCGTTCGGGCCCGGAGCAGGCCAGCGCCAACCTGCAATACCACGTGCAGCCCCTGTCGCTGGAACGCTTCGGTGAGCCGCTGCATCGCTTCCCGGCCTTCACCGCCTCGGTGTGCAACCTGCGCCCGGTCAGCCGTGGGCGTATCGATATCCGCTCGGCGGACATGCACGCCACACCCCTGATCGACCCCAACTACCTCAGTGCGCCCGAAGACCTGCAGGTGGCGGCAGATGCCATCCGCATGACCCGGCGCATCGTCCAGGCCCCTGCCCTGGCCGCCTTTGCCCCCCGCGAATACCTGCCCGGCCCCGCCCTGCAGAGTGAAGAAGACCTGCACCAGGCCGCCGGCCAGATCGGCACCACCATCTTCCACCCGGTGGGCACCTGCCGCATGGGCAATGGCGCACTGGACGTTGTGGATAACCAGCTGCGCGTGCACGGCATTCCCGGCCTGCGCGTGGCCGACGCATCGATCATGCCGCAGATCGTCTCCGGCAATACCTGTTCACCCACGTTGATGATCGCCGAGAAGGCGGCGCAACTGATCCTCAAGGGGGCCCGTACCCAGACCAACCTCAGCGACTCCAGCGCGATACCGACGCCCTGACCCGGGTGTTTGCAACAGCGACGGCGCGTGGTCGGAGGCCGTCGGCAGTGGAACAACAAGAATAATCACTGTGGCCCTCGGGCCGAGGACAGCAACGATGTCGGACTACATCCAGGAACAGGGGGCGGCGGCGAGCAGCTCCAGCGGTCGTGAAGAACGCAAGATCATTTTCGCGTCATCCCTCGGGACGGTGTTCGAGTGGTATGACTTTTTTCTCTATGGCGCGCTGGCCGCGGTCATCAGCAAGCAGTTCTTTGCTGGGGTCAACGACACCACCGCCTTCATCTTCGCCCTGATGGCCTTCGCCGCCGGCTTCCTGGTGCGCCCGTTCGGCGCCCTGGTGTTTGGTCGGCTGGGTGACATGATCGGGCGCAAGTACACCTTCCTGGTGACCATCGTGCTGATGGGCCTGTCGACCTTCGCGGTCGGCCTGCTGCCCACCTACGCCAGTATCGGTATTGCCGCACCGATCATCCTGGTGATACTGCGCATGCTCCAGGGCCTGGCCCTGGGCGGCGAATACGGCGGCGCCGCCACCTATGTGGCCGAGCACGCGCCGCACGGCAAGCGTGGTTTCCACACCGGCTTCATCCAGTCCACCGCCACCCTCGGCCTGCTGCTGTCGCTGACCGTGGTGCTGGCCAGCCGTTACATCAGCGGCGACCAGTTCGAAACCTGGGGCTGGCGCCTGCCGTTCCTGCTGTCGATCTTCCTGCTGGCGATCTCCACCTGGATCCGCATGAGCATGCATGAATCGCCAGCCTTCGTGAAAATGAAGGCCCAGGGCAAGGTGAGCAAGTCGCCGATCCGCGAGTCGTTCACCTCGTGGCCCAACCTCAAGGTGGTGCTGACCGCGCTGTTCAGCATCAACGCCGGGCAAGCGGTGACCTTCTATACCGCACAGTTCTACGTGCTGTTCTTCATGACTCAGATGCTCAAGATGGACCCGGCACAAGCCAACACCCTGTTGATCATCAGCGTGATCATCGGTGCGCCGTTCTTCGTGTTCTTCGGTTGGCTGTCGGACCGTGTCGGGCGCAAGCCGATCCTGATGATCGGGCTGCTGCTGGCCACCGTCTGCTACTTCCCGATGTTCAAGGCCCTGAGCCATTACGCCAACCCGCAGATCGACGCCGCCAGCCGCCAGGCACCGATCGTGGTGAATGCCAACCCGCAGGGCTGCACCTTCCAGTTCGACCCGGTGGGCAAGGCGCGCTTCGACAGCCCGTGCGACAAGGTCAAGACCTTCCTGGTCAAGCAGGGCCTGCCCTACAGCTCGGTTGACGCCGCGGGCAGCGACGTTTCGGTGAGCATCGGCGACAAGACCATCAACGGCTTCGACGAAGCAGCCATGCGCAGCGCCATCGAGGCGGCCGGCTACCCGGCCAAGGCCGATCCAGCCCAGGTGAACCAGGTGATGGTGGTGGTGCTGATTGTCGCCATGATCCTCATTGCCACCATGACCTATGGGCCACTGGCGGCGGTGATGGTCGAGCTGTTCCCTACCCGCATCCGCTACACCTCGATGTCCCTGCCCTACCACATCGGCAATGGCTGGTTCGGTGGTTTCCTGCCGACGGTGTCGTTCGCGTTGGTGGTGTACACCGGGGATATCTTCTACGGGCTGTGGTACCCGGTATTGATCACCGGGGTGAGCCTGGTGGTGGGGATTTTCTGCCTGAAAGAAACCAAGGATGTGGATATCGACAAGGTCTGAGTTTTTCACTGGGCCTTCGCGGGTAAACCCGCTCCCACAGGTTGTGGGAGCGGGTTTACCCGCGAAGAAGCCAGCAGCGATTTCAGCCCATAAAAAAACCGGCGTAAAAGCCGGTTTTTTTATAGCGCGAAAAAACTTATGCACGATTTTCGCAAAAACGTCATACAGAGAAATAAATAGCTAATTCAATCACTTAGCATCTATTTCAGACGAATCATGCAAAACTTGCTAACAAGTTATCCACAGATCGTCAGGCCGGCTGCTGCTCAGGATTTTCAGCCACTGGCGGCAGCGAACCCATGGCCCGCTGGGCCGCTTCGTTCCAGGCCTGGGCACGGTCGTTGAGCTCGGCAATGGCGCGTGGCCCAGTGCCGACTGCATACATCGGTTCGCCGATCACCATCTCGATGGTGCCCGAGCGCTTGCCCCAGCCTTCACGGGGCCAGAACTTGCCGGCGTTGTGGGCAATCGGCAGCACCGGCAGGCCGGCGTTCACCGCCAGGGCGGTACCGCCGCGGGAGAACTTGCCGATTTGGCCGTGAGGCACGCGGGTGCCTTCGGGGAAGATCAGCACCCAGGTGCCCTGCTTGAGCAGCTCGTCGCCTTGGCTGGCGACCTGGCGCAGGGCCTCTTTCGGGTTCTTGCGGTCGATGGCGATCGGCCGCAGCATGGCCATGGCCCAGCCGAAGAACGGCACGTACAGCAGCTCACGCTTGAGCACCTGGCTCAGCGGCGAGAAATAGGCCGACAGGAAGAACGTCTCCCAGGTGCTCTGGTGGTTCGACAAGATTACGCAGGGCACCTTCGGCACGTGCTCGGCACCGGTGATCTTGTAATCGATGCCCAGGACCGTACGCACCAGGAACAGCGCGCAGCGGCACCAGTACACGTTGATGAACCGATAGCGCTTGGCGAACGGCAAGAACGGTGCAACGAAGAAGCTCAGCGAGCACCACAGCAGCGAACTGGTGCCCAACAGCAGGTAAAAAAGAAAGATTCTGATCGCCTGCAGGATCGACATAGTGGCATGTACCGTTGCGGGGCAGGCCCGCCTAAGGACAACGCGCCGCTGGGGCGCGCCGTTTAAATGAGTTGTCTGGCGATGGCGGCCAGATCGTCAAAAATCAGTGTGTTCTGCGGGATGCCTTTTTCAAGCGTCCGCTCACCCTTGCCGGTTTTCACCAGCACCGGTTGTGCATCGACGGCCAGCGCCGCCTCCAGGTCACCTTTGCTGTCACCGACGAACCATACATCGGTCAGTGGCACCTGGTAGTGCTCGGCAATCGCCCGCAGCATCCCGGGCTTGGGCTTGCGGCATTCGCAACCCTCGTCCGGCCCATGCGGGCAATGCACGATATAGCCCACCTCGCCACCCTGCTCGGCCACCAGTGCGCGCAGGCGCGCATGCATGGCCTCGAGGGTCGCCAGCGAGTAATAGCCGCGGGCAATGCCGGACTGGTTGGTGGCCACGGCCACCGTCCAGCCGGCCTTGCTCAACTGCGCGATGGCCTCGATCGAGCCGGGAATGGGGATCCACTCGTCCAGCGACTTGATGTAGGCGTCGGAGTCGTGATTGATCACCCCGTCACGATCGAGAATCAGCAGTTTCAAGGCTTACCCCAGCAGCGAAATGTCGGCCACGCCCAGGAACAGGCCGCGCAGGCGGCTGAGCAGGGCATAACGGTTGGCGCGCACCTTGGCATCCTCGGCGTTGACCAGCACCGCCTCGAAGAAGGCGTCGACCGGGTCGCGCAGGGCGGCCAGGCGGGCCAGCGCTTCGTTGTACTGACGCGCGGCCGCCATCGGTTGCACGGCCTGGTCGGCCTGCTGGATGGCCGAGTACAGCGAGAACTCGTTGGCGTTGTCGAAGTACTTCGGCTCGACCTGGTCGGCGATGGCGCCTTCGGCCTTGCTCAGCAGGTTCGACACGCGCTTGTTCGCCGCCGCCAGGGCACCGGCTTCCGGCAGCTTGCGGAACGCCTGCACGGCCTGCACGCGCTGGTCGAAGTCCAGGGCGGAGCCCGGCTTCAGGGCACGCACCGACAGGTAGGTGGCAACGTCGATGCCTTCGTCTTCATAGCGCGCACGCAGGCGGTCGAAGATGAACTCCAGCACCTGTTCGGACAGGCCGGCGGCCTTGACCTTGGCACCGAACTGCTTGACCGCGAACTCGACCGCGCTGGTCAGGTCCAGGTCCAGCTGTTTCTCGATCAGGATGCGCAGCACGCCGAGGGCGGCACGGCGCAGGGCGTACGGGTCCTTGCTGCCGGTGGGCAGCATGCCGATGCCGAAGATGCCGACCAGGGTGTCGAGCTTGTCGGCGATGGCCACGGCAGCACCGGTGAGGGTCTGCGGCAGCTCGGCGCCAGCACCGCGCGGCATGTACTGCTCGTTCAGCGCCAGGGCGACGTCTTCTGGCTCGCCATCGTTGAGGGCGTAGTAGTAGCCGGCGATGCCCTGCATCTCAGGGAACTCGCCAACCATTTCCGAGGCCAGGTCGCACTTGGACAGCAGGCCGGCGCGGCCGGCGTTGGCAGCACTGCCGCCGAGGAACGGGGCAATGAAGGCGGCCAGCTTGGAGACGCGCTCGGCTTTGTCGAACACGGTGCCCAGCTGAGCCTGGAACACCACGTTCTTCAGGCGCTCGTTGAAGCTTTCCAGCGGCTGCTTCTTGTCCTGCTTGAAGAAGAACTCGGCGTCGGTCAGGCGCGGGCGCACGACCTTTTCGTTACCTTGCACGATCTGCTTCGGATCGCGGCTCTCGACGTTGGCCACGGTGATGAAGCGCGGCAGCAGCTTGCCTTCGTTGTCCAGCAGGCAGAAGTACTTCTGGTTGTCCTGCATGGTGGTGATCAGGGCTTCCTGCGGCACCTCGAGGAAACGCTCCTCGAACGAGCACACCAGCGGCACCGGCCACTCGACCAGCGCGGTCACCTCGTCCAGCAGCGCCGGCGGCACGATCGCGGTGCCTTCCTGCTGCATGGCCAGTTCGGCGGTACGCTTGCTGATCAGCTCGCGACGCTCGGCGAAGTCGGCCAGCACGTAGGCTTTGCGCAGGTCTTCGACGTAGTTGGCCGGGGTGGTGATAACCACGTTTTCCGGGTGGTGGAAGCGATGGCCACGGGACTCACGGCCAGCCTTCTGGGCGAGGATGGTGCAGTCGACGACCTGGTCACCGAGCAGCATCACCAGCCACTGGGTCGGGCGCACGAACTCTTCACGGCTGGAGCCCCAGCGCATGCGCTTGGGGATCGGCAGGTCGTTGAGCGAGTCTTCGATGATGGTTGGCAGCAGGCTGGCGGTCGCCTTGCCCGGGATGTGCTGGGAGAAGCGCAGCTTCGGGCCGCTCTGGTCGATGTCCGACAGCTCCACACCGCACTTCTTGGCAAAGCCCAGGGCGGCCTGGGTCGGCTCGCCGTCCTTGAAAGCAGCCTGCATGGGCGGGCCATCGATATTGATGCTGCGGTCTGGCTGCTGCACGTCGAGCTGGCGGATCAGCACGGCCAGGCGGCGCGGCGCGGCGTAGACCTGCTTGGCGGTGTAGTTCAGGCCGGCGGCCTGCAGGCCTTTCTCGATACCTGCAAGGAAGGCGTCGCCCAGCGACGACAGGGCCTTGGGTGGCAGCTCTTCGGTGCCCAGTTCAACCAGGAAATCTTGAGCACTCATTGTGCAGCCTCCAGCTTAGCCAACACTTCGTCACGCAGTTCAGGGGTGGCCATCGGGAAGCCCAGGCGTGCGCGGGCTTGCAGATAGCTTTGCGCCACGTCACGGGCGAGCGTGCGTACACGCAGGATGTAGCGCTGGCGCTCGGTTACCGAGATGGCGCGGCGGGCGTCCAGCAGGTTGAAGGTGTGCGAGGCCTTCAGGACCATTTCATAGGTCGGCAGCGGCAGCTCCAGCTTGATCAGGCGGTTCGCTTCGCTTTCATAGAAGTCGAACAGTTCGAACAGCTTCTCGACGTTGGCGTGCTCGAAGTTGTAGGTCGACTGCTCCACTTCGTTCTGGTGGAACACGTCGCCATAGGTGACCTTGCCGAACGGGCCGTCGGCCCACACCAGGTCGTAGACCGAGTCCACGCCCTGGATGTACATGGCCAGGCGCTCCAGGCCGTAGGTGATTTCACCGGTGACCGGGTAGCACTCGATGCCGCCGACCTGCTGGAAGTAGGTGAACTGGGTCACCTCCATGCCGTTCAGCCAGATTTCCCAGCCCAGGCCCCAGGCGCCGAGGGTTGGCGATTCCCAGTTGTCTTCGACGAAGCGAATGTCGTGAACCAGTGGGTCCAGGCCGATGGCTTTCAGCGAGCCCAGATACAGCTCCTGGAAGTTCGCCGGGTTCGGCTTGAGCACCACCTGGAACTGGTAGTAGTGCTGCAGGCGGTTGGGGTTTTCGCCATACCGCCCGTCGGCAGGGCGACGGCTAGGCTGCACATAGGCGGCGTTCCAGGTTTCCGGGCCGACGGCGCGCAGGAACGTGGCGGTATGGAAAGTGCCGGCGCCTACTTCCATATCGTAGGGCTGAAGCACCACACAACCTTGAGCTGCCCAGTAGTTCTGCAGGGCGAGGATCAGGTCTTGGAAGGTACGCACGGCTGGCGTAGGCTGGCTCACGAAATTCACCTGTATCTGGGGATGCGGATGTAAAGAGCGGGAGTATAACCCGTTTCGCCTCGCCCTCTACTCATTGGAGCCTTATGCCACGCTGCTTTTGGTGTTCCGACGACCCGTTGTACCAGGCCTACCACGATCAGGAGTGGGGAACGCCGCAACGTGACCCGGCGTTGCTGTTCGAGATGCTTTTGCTCGAAGGGTTCCAGGCGGGCTTGTCGTGGATCACGGTCTTGAAGAAGCGCGAGCGTTATCGCGAGGTGTTGCACGGCTTCGACCCGCTGAAACTCTCGCAGCTCAGCGATGAGCGCATCGAGGAGCTGATGCTCGATGCCGGCATCATCCGCAACCGCCTCAAGCTCAAGGCCGTGCGGCGCAATGCACTGGCCTGGCTGGCTGTGGATAACCCTGCCGAGTGGCTGTGGTCGTTCGTGGGCGGTGAACCGAAGATCAACCATTTCACCGGCCGCAGCGAGGTACCGGCGGTCACCGAGGAAGCCAAGGCCATGAGCAAAGCCTTGCAGAAAGCCGGCTTCACCTTCGTCGGCCCGACCATCTGCTACGCCTTCATGCAGGCCACCGGCATGGTCATGGACCACACCACCGACTGCGATCGCTACGCCGCGCTGGTGCGCTGACGGGGTACAATGCGCGCCTTGCTGAAATAAGGAATTCGCCTGTGGAAAAGTTCAAGGGCGCCCTGATGGTCGGGGTGCTGCGACTGTTCGCCAAGTTGCCCTGGGGCGCGGTGCAGCGCGTTGGCGCCGGCATCGGCTGGCTGATGTGGAAGATCCCCAACGGCTCGCGCAACGTGGTGCGCATCAACCTGGCCAAGTGCTTCCCCGAGATGAACCCGGCCGAGCGTGAGCAACTGGTGGGCCGTGCGCTTAAAGACATCGGCAAGTCGTTCGTCGAAAGTGCCTGCGCCTGGATCTGGCCGCCGCAACGCTCGCTGGAACTGGTCAAGGAAGTGCACGGCCTGGAAGTGCTGGAGCAGGCCCTGGCCTCGGGCAAAGGCGTGGTCGGTATCACCAGCCACCTGGGCAACTGGGAAGTGCTCAACCACTTCTATTGCAACCAATGCAAACCGATCATCTTCTTCCGCCCGCCGAAGTTGAAAGCCGTGGATGACCTGCTGCGTGAGCAGCGCGTGCAGATGGGCAACCGCGTGGCGCCTTCGACCAAGGAAGGCATTCTCAGCATCATCAAGGAAGTGCGCCGTGGTGGCCAGGTGGGTATTCCGGCCGACCCGGAGCCGGCCGAGTCCGCCGGGGTGTTCGTGCCGTTCCTGGGGACCCAGGCGCTGACCAGCAAGTTCGTGCCGAACATGCTGGCCGGTGGCAAGGCGGTGGGGGTTTTCCTGCATGCCCTGCGCCTGCCGGACGGCTCGGGCTTCAAGGTGTTCCTTGAGGCGGCGCCGGAAGAGATGTACAGCACCGACGTCAACGTGTCGGCAGCGGCGATGAGCAAAGTGGTCGAGCGTTATGTGCGCGAGTACCCGAGCCAGTACATGTGGAGCATGAAGCGCTTCAAGAAGCGCCCGGCCGGCGAGCCGCGCTGGTATTGAGATTTTTGGGGGCGCTTTGCGCCCCTTTCGCCGGCAAGCCGGCTCCCACAAGGATAGCAAATGACCTGTGGGAGCTGGCTTGCCAGCGATAGGGCTGCAAAGCAGCCCCGGCAATCTCAGACCTTGTTCAGCTTCTTCAAGAACACCGCCATTTCCTTCTCGGCCTGCTTGTCGCCATGGGCCTGCGCCGCCTCGATGCCCTCCTCCCAGGCTTTGCGCGCCCCAGCCAGATCCCCCTGCAGCTGATACGCCTTGCCCAGCAGCTTCCACGCCGCCGAATACTTCGGGTCCTGCTTCACGCAACTGGCCAGGTGCACCGCCGCCTCAGCGCCATTGCCTTCATCCAGCCAGGCCTTGCCCAGGCCAAAGCGCAGCAGCGGGTTATCCACACCCTTGGCCAGCATCTTCTCCAGCGATTCGCGCATTGGTTTCTCTCCCGGATCCATGATGTTGCGGGCGCCTGTGGGAGCGGGTTCACCCGCGAATGCGTCGGTGAATCGATAATCGCATTCGCGGGTAAACCCGCTCCCACAGGGGGTCGGCTATCTCTTCTAGCAGGGCTCGGCTATCTCTTTTAGAAGAAGCTCAAGCCCACGTGGAACAGCTTCTCCACGTCCCGAATATGCTTTTTATCCACAACGAACAGGATCACATGGTCGCCCGACTCGATCACCGTGTCGTCATGGGCGATCAGCACTTCCTCGTCGCGGATGATCGCGCCGATGGTGGTGCCCGGCGGCAGGGCGATGTCCTCGATGGCTTTGCCCACCACTTTGCTCGACTTCGCATCGCCATGGGCCACGGCCTCGATGGCCTCGGCCGCGCCACGGCGCAGTGAGTGCACGCTGACGATATCGCCGCGGCGCACGTGGGCCAGCAGCGTGCCGATGGTGGCCAGCTGCGGGCTGATGGCGATGTCGATGTCGCCACCCTGCACCAGGTCGACATAGGCCGGGTTGTTGATGATGGTCATCACCTTGCGCGCGCCCAGGCGCTTGGCCAGCAGCGACGCCATGATGTTGGCCTCGTCGTCGTTGGTCAGGGCCAGGAAGATGTCGGCGTCGGCGATGTTCTCTTCGAGCATCAGGTCCTTGTCCGAGGCGCTGCCCTGCAGCACCACGGTGCTTTCCAGGGTGTCGGAAAGGTGCCGGCAGCGCGCCGGGTTCATCTCGATGATCTTCACCTGGTAGCGGCTTTCGATGGCCTCGGCCAGGCGCTCGCCGATCTGCCCGCCACCGGCGATCACCACGCGCTTGTTGGTTTCGTCGATGCGCCGCAGTTCGCCCATCACCGCACGGATGTCCTTCTTCGCGGCAATGAAGAACACTTCGTCGTCGGCTTCGATCACCGTGTCGCCGCGGGGCGTGATTGGCCGGTCGCGGCGGAAGATCGCCGCCACGCGGGTGTCGACGTTGGGCATGTGGGCGCGGATCTGGCGCAGTTGCTGGCCCACCAGCGGCCCGCCGTAATAGGCCCTGACCGCCACCAGCTGGGCCTTGCCCTCGGCGAAGTCGATCACCTGCAGCGAACCTGGGTGTTCGATCAGGCGCTTGATGTAGTTGGTCACCACCTGCTCGGGGCTGATCAGCACGTCCACCGGGATGTGGTCGTTGTCGAACAGCTCCTCGCGGGTGAGGTAGGCCGATTCGCGCACCCGGGCGATCTTGGTCGGGGTGTGGAACAGCGAGTAGGCCACCTGGCAGGCGACCATGTTGGTCTCGTCACTGTTGGTCACCGCCACCAGCATGTCGGCGTCGTCGGCACCGGCCTGGCGCAGTACCGTCGGCAGCGATGCGCGGCCTTGCACGGTACGGATGTCCAGACGGTCGCCCAGGTCGCGCAGGCGCTCGCTGTCGGTGTCGACCACGGTGATGTCGTTGGCTTCGCTGGCCAGGTGTTCCGCCAGCGTACCGCCTACCTGCCCCGCGCCGAGGATGATGATCTTCATCCACTACTCCCTAGGTTCTTGTGCTTACCGCGAGGCGGCGATCTTGATCAGCTTGGCATAGTAGAAACCGTCGTGGCCGCCCTCCTGGGCCAGCAGCTGGCGCCCGTGGGGCTGACGCAGGCCGGCCTCGGTCGCCAGGTCCAGCTCGCGGGCACCGGGGGTGCGGGCCAGGAAGGCGTCGATCACTTCGGTGTTCTCGGTGGGCAGGCTGGAGCAGGTGGCGTACAGCAGCATGCCGCCCACTTCCAGGGTCGGCCACAGGGCATCGAGCAGTTCGCCTTGCAGCGCGGCCAGGGCCGGGATGTCGTCGGCCTGGCGGGTCAGCTTGATGTCCGGGTGGCGGCGGATCACGCCGGTGGCCGAGCAGGGGGCGTCGAGCAGGATGCGCTGGAACTGTTTGCCGTCCCACCAGCTGGCGGTGTCGCGGGCGTCGCAGGCGATCAGCTCGGCATCGAGCTGGAGGCGGTCGAGGTTCTCGCGCACGCGGGTCAGGCGCTTGGCCTCGAGGTCGATGGCGACCATGTGCGCAAGCTTCGGCTCGGCTTCGAGCAAGTGGCAGGTTTTACCGCCCGGGGCGCAGCAGGCGTCGAGCACGCGTTGGCCGGGGGCCAGTTCCAGCAGGTCGGCGGACAACTGCGCGGCTTCGTCCTGCACGCTGACCCAACCCTCGGCGAAGCCCGGCAGGCCGCGCACGTCGCAGGCTTCGGCCAGCACGATGCCGTCACGGCTGTACTGGCAGGCGCTGGCCTGGATACCGGCCTCGGCCAGCAGGGCGAGGTAAGCGTCGCGGCTGTGGTGGCGGCGGTTGATGCGCAGGATCATCGGCGGGTGGGCGTTGTTGGCGGCGCAGATGGCTTCCCATTGCTCCGGCCAGAAGGCCTTGAGCGACTTCTGCAGCCAGCGCGGGTGGGCGGTGCGCGCCACCGGGTCGCGCTCCATGTCGGCGAGCAGTGCCTCGCCCTCGCGCTGGGCGCGGCGCAACACGGCATTGAGCAGGGCCTTGGCCCACGGCTTCTTCAGCTTGTCGGCGCAGCCTACGGTTTCGCCGATGGCGGCGTGGGCCGGGATGCGGGTGTAGAACAGCTGGTACAGGCCGACCAACAGCAGCGCCTGCACATCGGCATCGGCGGCCTTGAACGGCTTCTGCAACAGTTGTGCGGCCAGCAGGTCCAGGCGCGGCTGCCAGCGGGCGGTGCCGAAGGCCAGGTCCTGGGTGAGGCCACGGTCGCGATCATCGACCTTGTCCAGTTGCGCCGGCAGCGAGCTGTTCAGCGAAGCCTTGCCGCTGAGCACGGCGGCCAAGGCACGGGCGGCAGCCAGACGTGGATTCATTGGCCGAGCACCTTGCCACTGGCGAATTTCTCGCGGCGGCTGTTGAACAGGTCGGCGAAGTTGAGGGCCTTGCCACCCGGCAGTTGCAGGCGGGTCAGGCTCAGGGCCTGCTCACCGCAGGCGACCACCAGGCCGTCCTTGCTGGCCGACAGGATTGCGCCTGGGGCGCCCTGGGCTGTGGACAACTTGGCGGCCAGTACCTTCACGCTTTCGCCGTCCAGGGTGCTGTGGCACACAGGCCAAGGGTTGAAGGCGCGGATCAGGCGCTCAAGCTCCACGGCCGGGCGGCTCCAGTCGATGCGCGCTTCGTCTTTGTTCAGCTTGTGTGCGTAGGTGGCCAGGGCATCGTCTTGCACTTCACCTTGCAGGCTGCCATCGGCCAGGCCGGCGATGGCCTGGATCACCGCAGGCGGGCCCATTTCGGCGAGGCGGTCGTGCAAGGTGCCGCCGGTGTCGTCGGCGCTGATCGGCGTGACCACCTTGAGCAGCATCGGGCCGGTATCCAGGCCAGCCTCCATGCGCATCACGGTCACGCCGCTCTCGGCGTCACCCGCCTCCACGGCACGCTGGATCGGTGCCGCACCGCGCCAGCGCGGCAGCAGCGAGGCATGGCTGTTGATGCAACCCAGGCGCGGGATATCCAGCACCGCTTGCGGCAGGATCAGGCCGTAGGCGACCACCACCATCAGGTCCGGCTTCAGTGCGGCGAGCTCGGCCTGCGCATCGGCATTGCGCAGGGTCTGCGGCTGGTACACCGGGATGTCATGGGCCACGGCCAGGGCCTTGACCGCGCTCGGCATGAGCTTCTGGCCACGGCCGGCAGGGCGGTCCGGCTGGGTGTAGACGGCCACGATCTCGTACGGGCTGTCGAGCAGGGCCTTGAGGTGTTCGGCGGCAAACTCAGGGGTGCCAGCAAAGACGATGCGCATGGAGTTCTCGCTTCTCGAAAAAGAAAAAGGCTTGCCGGAGCAAGCCTTCTGGAAGGTGGGGATCAGGCTTGCTGGCGGTGCTGCTTTTCCAGCTTCTTCTTGATCCGGTCGCGCTTGAGCTGCGACAGGTAGTCGACGAACAGCTTGCCGTTGAGGTGATCGAATTCGTGCTGCACGCACACCGCCAGCAGGCCTTCGGCTTCGAGCTCGTAGGGCTTGCCGTCGCGGTCCTGGGCCTTGACCCGGACGCGCAGCGGGCGGTCGACGTTTTCGTAGAAGCCCGGCACCGACAGGCAGCCTTCCTGGTACTGGCCCATGTCGTGGGTCAGTTCTTCGACGCTGGGGTTGATGAAGACGCGCGGCTCGCTGCGATCTTCGCTCAGGTCCATCACCACGACTTGCTGGTGAACGTTGACCTGGGTCGCCGCCAGGCCGATGCCTGGGGCCTCGTACATGGTTTCGAACATGTCGTCGATCAGCTGACGCAGGGCGTCGTCGAACACCGTTACCGGTTTGGCAATGGTACGCAGGCGCGGATCGGGGAATTCGAGAATGTTCAAAATGGCCATAGGGGTCAGGCAGTCACTGTGCGGTCGGTTGAAAACTGAGCACACATAATAAAGGGAAAAGGTGGCCAAGGCACCTGTGAAAGCTCGGCTAGGGTGTGAAAGGGCGGCTTATTGCCGATTTGATGGACAGCTTTTCAAAGCGTTATCAACACAGTTATCCACAGCTTGTGCCACGCCGATGGCCCCTTTTCGATCAAGGATGATCCCCTATGACTACACCCCGTTCGTCGCCTTGCCCGCCTGCCGAACTGGAGGCGCGGCTGCGTCTGCATCGCCTCCCCGACACTGGCCTGCGCCGTTTCCATACCCTCATCGAAGCCTTCGGCAATGCCTCGTCGGCACTGAGCGCGCCGGCCAGTGCCTGGCGTGCGCTGGGGCTGCCTGCTGCCAGCATCGATGCCCGGCGCAGCCCCGAGGTGCGCGACGGTGCATTGGCTGCAATGGCCTGGTTAGAGCGCCCGGGCCAGCATTTGCTGATGTGGGACGGGCCTGGGTATCCCGCGTTGCTCGGTGAAATCGACGACCCGCCGCCCTTGCTGTTCGTCGCCGGCGACCCGGCTTTGCTGGAGCGCCCGCAGTTGGCGATAGTGGGCAGCAGGCGTGCTTCACCTCCGGCGCTGGATACCGCAGGTGCGTTCGCGCGTTGCCTTGCGCAAGCCGGTTTCACCATCACCAGCGGGCTGGCGCTGGGCGTTGACGGTGCCGCTCATCGGGCCGCATTGAAGGCCGGCGGGCACACTATCGGGGTGCTCGGCACGGGGTTGCAAAAACTTTATCCACAGCGCCACCGCGACCTCGCCCGAGCGATGCTCGACAGCGGTAGTGCGCTGGTTTCCGAGTACCCCCTGGACGCCGGGCCGTTGGCGGGCAACTTCCCCCGGCGTAACCGGATCATTAGTGGGCTGTCGCTGGGTGTGCTGGTGGTCGAGGCGAGCATTGCCAGTGGCTCGTTGATCACCGCCCGGCTTGCCGCCGAACAAGGGCGTGAGGTGTATGCCATCCCCGGTTCCATTCACCACCCCGGCGCCAAGGGCTGTCACCAATTGATCCGCGACGGTGCGTTGCTGGTGGAGAGCGTGGAACAGATCCTCGACAGCCTGCGCGGCTGGCAGAACCTGCCGCCCGCGCCTGTGGGCAAACCCGATCATCCCCTGCTCGCCTTGCTCCATGCTGCGCCCCACACTACCGAGGGCTTGGCCCACAGCAGCGGCCAGCCGTTGGCCCAGGTGCTGGCCAGCCTGACCGAGCTGGAGCTTGAGGGCCGGGTGAGTAATGAAGCCGGGCGTTGGTTTGCAAGGTCCGGCTAAGTAAACTGCGCGCAAGGCTTATATGTGGAGTGACAACAAATGGTGAGCAGTTGGCGTGTGCAACAAGCTGCGCGTGAGATCAAGGCGGGTGCGGTGATCGCCTATCCAACGGAAGCGGTCTGGGGCCTGGGCTGCGACCCGTGGAACGAAGACGCGGTGTATCGCCTGCTGGCGCTCAAGTCGCGGCCTGTGGATAAAGGCCTGATCCTGGTCGCTGACAGCATCCACCAGTTCGACTTCCTGTTCGAGGACTTCCCCCAGGACTGGATCGACCGCATGGCCGCCACCTGGCCGGGGCCGAACACCTGGTTGGTACCGCACCAGGACCTGCTGCCCGAGTGGGTGACCGGGCAGCATGACAGCGTGGCGCTGCGGGTCAGTGACCATCCACAGGTGCGGGAGCTGTGCGCGTTGGTCGGGCCGTTGATTTCCACCTCCTGCAACCCGGCCGGGCGCCCGGCGGCCAAGAGCCGGTTGCGGGTGGAGCAGTATTTCCACAAGCAGCTGGACATGGTGCTGGGTGGGGCGTTGGGCGGGCGGAAGAATCCGAGTGTGATTAGGGATTTGGCGACCGGTGAGGTTGTGCGCCCGGGCTGAAGCTCTAAACCCTGTGAGCAACCTTTGTGGGAGCTGGCTTGCCAGCGATGAGGCCAGCAGGGGCAACATCATTGCCTGAACTGGCCCTATCGCTGGCAAGCCAGCTCCCACAGGGGCGGTGCTGGGAGGCGATTTTTGAACTGACGGCCCGCAAGCCCAAGGCGGAGCTCTATTCCATCGTGCCTAAGTAGGGATAGAAAAAAGCCCAAAAATAATGGCCGCTTAAGCGGCCAAAGGGTAAGGATGCACTCGCCCGGATAACTTGAAACTCAACCGGCGCACCAGCACAACCTCAGTGACGAGGCTACGTTTGTGGATCTAATGGGTCAAGCAGCCAGCCTTTTCTCTGACATGCGGCGCAGCTCGCTACGGTTTGGCATCAGTGTTATCTGATTCTGATCCCACAGACTGTCCATTTGAAAATTAGCGAAATATCCTACGCACCCTGTCGACCGCCATTACCTTCTCACTGGGAACTCCTGCCTCTAGGCTCCAGACCGTCGCCGAATAACTTGGCGACCGGGTGTGGTAACCCGAGCTGGGAGAGATCTTGGCAGTCAATGGTGGCTGCATGCGGGAGGCCTCGTGCCTGCCGGGTTTTGAGATCTCTCCCGGTTTACCACCCCGTATGCAGCTGCCACCTATCCGTGTGGTAACGGATGCGTGTCGGCCTAGACGCGAGATCTCATGATGAAAAAGATCGTCCCGGATCCACCCCTCCCCAACACCTCCACCCACCCCTTCGGCCGCTGCGATGCAGGCCATCCGCCCCTCTTTTCCGTGAACCCTGATGTCCCAGCACACGACGCCCTGGTGCATGTAGCGCTCTACCTGCGCTGCGCCTACGACACCGGTATCAAGGCGCTCGACCACCTGCGGGATGAGGGGCGGGGCATGTACTGGTCTAGCCTGCATTCGCTGGAAATGGCGGAGGGGTTGGTGGAGGCGATGCTTGATGGCATCGAGTCGGCGCCACCGGTCAAGAATTCCACCGGCTGAACTGACGCAATCGCGGGGCAAGCCCGCTCCCACAAGGGCCACGCATAACCTGTGGGAGCGGGTTCACCCGCGAACACCGGCGAAGCCGGTGCCATACACCGCAGCGCCTGCTTCGCGGGTAAACCCGCTCCCACAGGGTGCGCGGTGTCAGGGAGAAAAGACTAAATGCAAGAAACCCAATATCTATTGAGCTCACGTAGCAATACGCAGCGATTGCGCTCGTCAGTGGAACAGCTTCGTGCCGGTGCGATTGTTTTGCATGAGCTGTGGATTGATGAAAGTACCTGTGGAATCCAGCGTTCGCGGGGCAGGCCGCAACGGCGAACTGCCCCGCGATAGGGCCTTCAAGGCAGCAAAACAGTCGAACCCACCGTCCGCCGCGCCGACAACTCGCTCTGCGCCTTGGCCGCCTCACTCAACGGATACCGCTGCTGGATATCCACCACCAGCTTGCCGCTGGCGATCATCGCGAACAGGTCATCGGCCATGGCCTGGGTGTTCTCGGCGTTGTTGGCATAGCTCGCCAGCGTCGGCCGGGTGACATACAGCGAACCCTTCTGCGACAAGATCCCCAGGTTCACCCCGGTCACCGCGCCAGAGGCATTGCCGAAGCTCACCATCAACCCACGCGGCTTCAGGCAATCCAGCGAAGTCAGCCAGGTATCCGCCCCCACGCCGTCGTACACCACCGGGCATTTCTGACCGTCGGTCAGTTCCAGCACCCGCTGGGCCACGTCTTCACGGCTGTAGTCGATGGTCGCCCAGGCCCCGAGTGCCTTGGCCCGTTCGGCCTTCTCGGCAGAGCTGACAGTACCGATCAGCTTGGCGCCCAACGCTTTGGCCCACTGGCAAGCCAGCGAACCCACACCACCGGCAGCCGCATGGAACAGCACGAAATCACCCGGCTGCACGGCATAGGTCTGCTTGAGCAAATACTGCGTGGTCAGCCCCTTGAGCATCACCGCCGCCGCCTGCTCGAAGCTGATCGCCTCCGGCAGCTTGACCAGGTTGGCCTCCGGCAGCGTGTGCACCTCGCTGTAGGCCCCCAGCGGCCCACCGGCATAAGCCACGCGGTCACCCACCTTGATCCGGCTGACGCCCTCGCCCACTGCCTCGACCACCCCAGCCGCTTCGGTACCCAGCCCGGAAGGCAGCGACGGCGGTGCATAGAGCCCGCCACGGAAATAGGTGTCGATGAAGTTCAGGCCGATTGCATGGTTGCGCACACGCACCTGCTGCGGGCCGGGCGGGGCCGGGTCGAATTCCACCAGCTGCAACACTTCCGGGCCGCCATGCTGGCTGAACTGGATACGCTTGGCCATCACACACTCCTGTCTTGAGGGTTGCAAAGGCCCTCTATCGGACGCCTTTGCTTGATCGCCGTCAACTGCGGCGCGGGGTTTGCCGGTGGTATGCTACGCGGCGAATTTTCCCCGCTCCTTCCAGGTGACCCGATGACCAGCCGCACCGAGGCCGTGAAAGCCTACCTGCTCGACCTGCAAGACCGCATCTGCACTGCCCTCGAGAACGAAGACGGCGGCGCCCGCTTCGTCGAGGATGCCTGGGTGCGCGATGCCGGCGGCGGCGGTCGCACGCGGGTGATCGGCGACGGCAAGGTGATCGAGAAAGGCGGCGTCAACTTCTCCCACGTGTTCGGCAGCGGCCTGCCGCCGTCGGCCAGTGCCCACCGCCCGGAGCTGGCGGGCCGTGGTTTCGAGGCGCTGGGCGTGTCGCTGGTGATCCACCCGCACAACCCGCATGTGCCGACTTCCCACGCCAACGTGCGGTTCTTCATCGCCGAAAAAGAAGGCGAAGAGGCCGTGTGGTGGTTCGGCGGCGGCTTCGACCTGACCCCGTACTACGGCAATGAAGAAGACTGCGTGCACTGGCACCGCGTGGCCGAGCAGGCCTGCGCGCCGTTCGGCGCCGACGTGTACCCGCGCTACAAGGCCTGGTGCGACCGCTACTTCCACCTCAAGCACCGTGGCGAGCCACGCGGCATTGGCGGCCTGTTCTTCGATGACCTGAACGAGTGGGACTTCGACACCTGCTTCGCCTTCATCCGCGCCATCGGTGACGCCTATGTCGAGGCCTACCTGCCGATCGTCCAGCGCCGCAAGGCCATGCCCTACACCCCCGCGCAGCGCGAATTCCAGGAATACCGCCGTGGCCGCTACGTCGAGTTCAACCTGGTCTACGACCGTGGCACCCTGTTCGGCCTGCAGTCCGGTGGCCGTACCGAGTCGATCCTGATGTCGCTGCCGCCGCAAGTGCGCTGGGGCTACGACTGGAAAGCCGAACCGGGCAGTGAAGAAGCGCGCCTGACCGAGTACTTCCTGCAAGACCGCGACTGGCTCGCCCAGTAAGCCTGTGGATAAAAGAGGAACCGCAATGGACCAGTACGTCGTTTTCGGTAACCCCATCGGCCACAGCAAGTCGCCGTTGATCCACCGCCTGTTCGCCGACCAGACCGGCGAGGCCCTGGAGTACGCCACCCTGCTGGCGCCGCTGGACGAGTTCAGCGACTGCGCCCGTGGCTTTTTCAAGCAAGGCAGCGGCGCCAACGTCACCGTGCCGTTCAAGGAAGAGGCCTACCGCCTGTGCGACAGCCTCACCCCGCGCGCCCAGCGTGCCGGTGCGGTGAACACCCTGACCAAGCTGGCCGACGGTAGGTTGCAAGGTGACAACACCGATGGTGCCGGGTTGGTGCGCGACCTCACCGTCAACGCCGGGGTCGAGCTGGCCGGCAAGCGTATCCTCATCCTCGGCGCCGGTGGCGCGGTGCGCGGTGTGCTGGAGCCGATCCTGGCGCACAAGCCACAGTCGCTGGTGATCGCCAACCGCACGGTGGAGAAGGCCGAGCAACTGGCCCGTGAGTTCGATGAGCTGGGGCCGGTTGTGGCCAGCGGTTTCAGCTGGTTGCAGGAGCCGGTGGACGTGATCATCAACGCCACCTCGGCAAGCCTGGCTGGCGAGCTGCCGCCGATTGCCGACAGCCTGGTCGAAGCGGGACGTACCGTCTGCTACGACATGATGTATGGCAAGGAACCGACGCCGTTCTGCCAGTGGGCGAGCAAGCTGGGCGCGGCCAAAGTGCTGGATGGGTTGGGGATGCTGGCGGAGCAAGCGGCCGAGGCGTTCTTTATCTGGCGAGGGGTGCGTCCGGACACGGCGCCTGTGCTGGATGAGCTGCGTCGGCAACTGGCGCGCAGTTGACTGCTGGGTGCTGTTGGATGAATTGGCGTTCCAGATCAATCTGCTGCCGGTAGTGAGCGAGTTTTGCTGTGGATTGTGTTTCGCCAGTGAAGGGGTCGCGGGCGGACATATCGCTTTCTAGCCGGGCAATTCGTACCTGGGCATCTGCAACGCTCCAGCAGTTCTCCGCAGCATTGGTGCCTGGTGCAGCCAGCACTGGCACCAGTGCCAGTGCGAGATGAACGCAACTACTCATGGCGTGCTCCGCAGTGAATGAGCGTTGTTCACATTTTCATCGCCTGCGCGCTGTTCGCAACTGACAGAAATGCCAGTTGACCGTCAGCCCTCGAAGCGTATAGGGCAGCTCGCCATGCCTTCCAGCTTCTGCAGTTCCTCGATCACCTGCGGCCTTGCCCGCTGTAGCGTCAGGCTGCCGCCATTACGCATCAACCGCCGCGCCTCGCGGTGCAACATATCCACACCCGAATAATCGATGAAGTTCACCTGCCGCGCATCGATCACCACGTGCGGTCCCTGGCAGCGCTGCAGGCGCACCTGCAGGTAGTGCGCCGCGCCGAAGAAGATCGACCCGCCCACCCGCAAGATGTCCGCCTCCCCTTCCCGGCTCTGCTGCACCCGTGGCCGCGACGTGCGCTTGAGGTAGAAGAACAACGAGGCCAGCACCCCGGCATAGATCGCCGTCTGCAGCTCCAGCAGCAGCGTCGCGGCCGCCGTCAGCGCCATCACCAGGAACTCCGAGCGGCTGACCCGGAACAGCGCGCGAATGCCGCGATGGTCCACCAGCCCCCAGCAGATCAGCAGGATGCTCCCCGCCATCGCCGGGATCGGCAGATGGGCGATCAGCCCGGCGCCGGTCACGGCGAACAGCGCCACCCACAACGCCGAGAACACCCCGGCCAGCGGCGAACGCGCACCTGCGTCGTAACTGAGGCCCGAGCGGGTAAAGGAACCGGCGGACAGGTAACCGGAGAAAAACGCGCCTCCAATGTTCGA
The DNA here is from genome assembly GCF_050586605.1 of Pseudomonas sp. ES1. Classification (NCBI taxonomy): domain Bacteria; kingdom Pseudomonadati; phylum Pseudomonadota; class Gammaproteobacteria; order Pseudomonadales; family Pseudomonadaceae; genus Pseudomonas; species Pseudomonas sp. ES1. The sequence goes on from NZ_JBOBDM010000002.1 coordinate 114,779, forward strand.
CAGGCCCTGTGCGCGGATTTCCTGGTCAGGGTCGATCAGTTGCTCCGAACGTGCCGACAACGAGCGGGCAATCGACAGGCTGGTGACCAGCCCCAGCATGCCCACCGCCACGGCGCTGGGCAGCAGGCGCAGCATCAGTTCCACGTCCAGCAGAGGCAGCGGGCTGAAAGGCGGGAGCTGCCCAGTGAACGCAGCCACCCTGGGCACGTGGGCGAAGTAGCCAGGCAGCAGCCAGGCCATCAGGCTGACCAGCAGCAGACTTATCAACAGGCTTGGCCAGCGCGGGCGCCACAGCTTCAGAGTGATACCGATCACCAGCGTGGCCAGGCCCAGGGCGAGCGAGGGCACATCCACTTCGCTCATGTGCCCGGCCAGGTCCTGCACGGTCTTCAGCGCAGTGGCTTGGCTCGGCAGGTCCATCCCCAGCAGGTTCGGCAGTTGCCCAAGGGCGATGACGATGGCGGCACCGAGGGTAAAACCGAGCACCACCGAGTGGGAGACGAAATTGACCAGCGCACCGAAGCGCAAAAGCCCCAGCAACAATTGAAAGAGGCCGCCGAGGAAGGTCAACAACAGTACCAGGGTCACGTAGTCAGCGCTGCCGGCCACGGCCAGCGGGCTGATGCTGGCGTAGAGGACGATGGAAATGGCGGCGGTGGGGCCGCAGATCAGGTGCCAGGACGAGCCCCACAGGCAGGCGATGAGCACCGGGACGATGGCCGCATACAGGCCGTATTCGGCGGGCAGGCCGGCGATCAGGGCGTAGGCGATGGACTGCGGCAGGGCGAGGATGGCGCCGCTCAGGCCCACCAGCAGGTCCTGGCGCAGGCTGCGGCCCGATTGGCGGGGCAGCCAGGTGAGGAAGGGCAGCAGGTGGCTAAGGCGGGGCATGGGGATAACAGATTCCTGAAGATTTCACTGACCCTGTGGGAGCGGGTTTACCCGCGATCACCGGCACAGCCGGTGCCAGAGACCGCGGTGCCTGTTTCGCGGGTAAACCCGCTCCCACAGGGACTATGTGTCGCTCAGCGGATCACAGTTTAGCTATTACGGTTTTTTGGGCATCCTCGCCCGCTTTGGTAGTCACTCCTGCGAGCCAGGCATCCAACAGCTCAGGATGCGCCTTCACCCAAGCCCTGGCCGCCTCGTCGAAGCTCACCTTTTTATCCACAACCTCAGCCATGATGCTGTTCTCCATCTCCAGCGAGAACTTCAGGTTGCCAAGCAACTTCGCCGCATTCGGGCACGCTTGTGGATATCCCTTGCGGGTCAGGGTGTAAACATCGCCCTTGCTGCCGAACCATTTCTCCCCACCCGTGAGGTAATGCATTTTCAGCTTCACGTTCATCGGGTGCGGGGTCCAGCCCAGGAAGGTAATGAACTGCTGCTTCTTCACCGCCCGGTCCACCTGCGCCAGCATTGCCTGCTCGCTGGACTCGACCAGTTTCCACTGCCCCAGGTCGAACTCGTTCTTGTCGATGATCTCTTTCAGCGACAGGTTGGCCGGCGCGCCCGAACCAATGCCATAGAGCTTCTTGTCGAACTGCTCGGCATGCTTTTGCAGGTCGGCGAAGTCCTTCACGCCCGCGTTCCATACATAGTCGGGCACCGCCAGGGTGAACTCGGTGCCTTCCAGGTTTTTCGCCAGTTGCTGCACATCGCCATTAGCGATGAACTTGTCATGAAAGCCTTGCTGCGCCGGCATCCAGTTGCCGAGGAAGGCATCGACACGGCCATCCTTGAGGCCGCCGTAGATGATCGGCACGGCCAAGCTGTCGATCTTCACCTGGTAACCCAGGCTTTCCAGCAGCAGCCGGGCCAGGGCGTTGGTGCTGGCGATATCGCTCCAGCCGGGGTCGGCCAGCTTCACGGTGCTGCATTGCGCGTCGCTGTCGGCGGCGTGGGCCGTGCCCAGGCTCAGGGCCAGGGCGAGCACGGCGGCGGAGAACTTCTGCATGGCGGCCTCTCTTCTCAATCCAGGGGTGCGGGCTGTGGATAACGTGCCTTGCGCTCGAGGTCGTCGAGATCGATGTGGTTGCGCATGTACTGTTGGCTGGCGTCCACCAGCGGTTGGTGGTCCCAGCTTTTCAGCGTGCCGATGGCCAGCGCCTCGGCCACCAGGCGGCGGCGGCGCTGGCTGGCCAGCACCTGCTGGCGCAGCGCGGGGATGTCCCAGCGCTGCCTGGCTTCATCGACAAATGCCTGCAGCAGCGCCTGGTGGTCCGGGCTGCCGGTGAGGTTCTCCCGCTCGTGCGGGTCGCGGCTCAGGTCATAGAGTAAACAGGGGTCGTCCTCGCTGTACACGAACTTGTAGGCGCCACGGCGGATCATCATCAGCGGGCCGACCGTGCCTTCGGCCATGTATTCGCCGATCACCTCGTCATGCCCGCCCTGCCCTTGCAGATGGCCGAGCAGCGAACGGCCGTCCAGGTGCAGGTGGTTATCCACAGCGCCGCCGGCCAGTTCCACCAGGGTTGGCAGCAGGTCGCAGGTGGAGACGCTGGCGCTGACGCGGGCCGGCTCGAAGCGCTTGGGCGCATGGATCAACAGCGGCACCCGCGCCGACATCTCGAACCAGTGCATCTTGTACCAGAGCCCGCGCTCGCCAAGCATGTCGCCGTGGTCGCCGGAAAACACGATCAGGGTGTCGTCGGCCAGGCCACAGTCCTCAAGGGTCTGCAGCAGTTTGCCGATGTTGTCGTCGATGTAACTGCAGGCGCCGAAGTAGGCGCGGCGGGCGTCGCGGATCTTGTCCACGGGCAACGGCTTGTTCCACAGGTCGTAGACCTTGAGCAGGCGTTGCGAGTGTGGGTCCTGCTCGGCCTGGGCAATTTCGTCCTGCGGCAGCGGGATATCCACATCCTGGTACAGGTCCCAGTAGCGCTTGGGGATGGTGTACGGGTCGTGGGGGTGGGTCATGGAGACGGTCAGGCAGAACGGCCGGCCGTCATCCTCGCGCACATGGTCGTAGAGGTATTGGCGCGCCTTGAACACCACCTCTTCATCGAAATCCAGCTGGTTGGTGCGCACGCAGGGCCCGGCCTGCAGCACCGAGGACATGTTGTGGTACCAGCTCGGGCGCTGGTCGGGGGCGTCCCAGTTCACCGCCCAGCCGTAGTCGGCCGGGTAGATGTCGCTGGTCAGCCGCGCTTCGTAGCCGTGCAACTGGTCCGGGCCACAGAAGTGCATCTTGCCCGACAGCGCGGTGCGATAGCCGAGGCGGCGCAGGTAGTGGGCGTAGGTGGGCACGTCGGCGGGGAAGTCGGCGGCGTTGTCATAGGCGCCGATGCGGCTGGGCAACTGGCCGCTGACCAGGGTGAAGCGCGACGGCGCGCACAGCGGGCTGTTGCAGTAGGCACTGTCGAACACCACAGCCTGCTCGGCGAGGCGGGCCAGGTTGGGCATCTTGATCGGCGACGGGTTGTAGATCGGCAGCAAGGGTGCGGCCATCTGATCGGCCATGATGAACAGGATGTTGGGTCGCTTCATGGGGGCCTTCCATCGTCGAGGGTTATGGGTACCACTTGCAATCCAGCATGCGGCTGTGGATAACAGGGGTAAAGCCCATGCCGGGCAATGACTGGGATTAGCCAAGCTTATGTTTGAGCACCTTGCCGACCTGCCCCTCGACACCCTGCGCGTGTTCGAGGCCGCCGCCCGCCTGCGCAGCTTCACCGCTGCCGCCGTGGAACTGGGCACCACCCAGCCGGCGGTCAGCCAGCAGATGAAGCGCCTGGAGGCGCAGCTGGGCACGCGGTTGTTCGACCGGATCTACCGGGGCATCGAGCTGACCGAGGCAGGCTTGCTGTTGTTCGAGCAGGTGCACCAGGGCTTGCAGGCGATGGACGATGGCGTTGCCCAAGCCAGTGGGCGCGGCCAGCGCGAGGTGCTGCAGGTGGCTACCGACTTCGCCTTTGCGGCGTTCTGGCTGATGCCGCGCTTGCAGCGTTTTCATGAGGCTTATCCACAGGTGGACGTGAGCCTGGTGACCGGCGAGCGCAGCCAGGCGATGTTGCGCCCGGACATCGATGTGGCGGTGCTGTTCGGCGATGGGCGCTTCCATCAGGGCGAGAGCCGCTGGCTGTTCGATGAGGAAGTTTTCCCAGTGTGCAGCCCTCGGCTGATTCATAGCAAACCCTTGTCAGCCGTGGCTTTGCAACGATTGCCCCTGCTCCATTTGCGGGGTGAGCAGGCCAGTCGCTGGTTCGACTGGGCGGGGGTGTTTCGCGGGTTTGGCGTGGACAGCCCGCCACCGGCCGGGCAGTTGCGGTTCGACAATTACACGCTGTTGATTCAGGCGGCGATTGCCGGGCAAGGGGTGGCGATTGGCTGGGCGCACCTGGTTGATGGGCTGGTCGAGCAGGGGTTGCTGTGCCGGCCGTTGGAAGGGAGTTTGCGCTCGAAGCGGGGGTATTACGCGGTGCTGCCGCCGCGTAAGCGGCGTGGGGCGTTGATCGAGCGGTTTGTGGATTGGTTGGAGCAGGAGCGCGGCCGCCCTGACCTGTCGCGCAATTTACAGGAGCGGCTTTAGCCGCGAACACCGGCGCAGCCGGTGCCATCTACCGCGTTGCCTGCTTCGCGGCTGAAGCCGCTCCCACAGGGATGGCGTAGACTCGAAGGCAGGTCATCACTGCTATTCAGGAGCCATCGTGCAAAGGATCAAGGGCTACCACGCCCACGTGTACTACGAGGCATCGACCATGGAGCAGGCCCGCGAGCTGTGCGAAGAGGCGACGCGGCTGTTTCCGGTGACCATGGGGCGCATGCACCAGAAACCGGTCGGGCCGCACCCGGACTGGAGCTGCCAGCTGGCGTTCGGGCCGGAGGTGGTTGGCGTGGTGCTGCCGTGGCTGGCGCTGTATCGCAAGGGGCTGGTGGTGTTCCTGCACCCGGAAACCGGGGATGAGCTGGCGGATCACCGCGATCATGCGATCTGGATGGGGGCGATCAGGCCGTTGGATCTGTCGATCTTCGGTGACTAGGCCCGTAAGCCTGTGCTGACCTCTTCGCGGGTAAACCCGCTCCCACAGGTGCTGCACAGCCGTTTAGAGCAGTGCAGTCCCTGTGGGAGCGGGTTTACCCGCGAAGCAGGCGACGCAGTCTAGCGACGGGCGCCGCGCACCCCTTCAGCCAGTGCCGAGCACAGGCTCAGTACGTCCTTCACAGCCTGGTCGGCATCCTTGGCCTGGGCGATCTTGTCGACCAGCGCCGACCCTACCACCACGCCATCGGCCAGGCGTGCGATGGCCGCTGCCTGCTCAGGCGTGCGGATACCAAAACCAACGCTGATCGGCAGGTCGGTATGCCGGCGCAGCCGGGCCACCGCCTCGGTCACATGCTCGGTGGTCGCCGAGCCCGCACCGGTCACACCCGCCACCGACACGTAGTAGACGAACCCGGAGCTGCGCTCCAGCACGCGTGGCAGGCGCACGTCGTCGGTGGTCGGGGTGGTCAGGCGGATGAAGTCGATGCCCGCGGCCTGGGCCGGGGTGGCCAGCTCGGCGTCGTGCTCCGGCGGCAGGTCGACGATGATCAGGCCATCGACACCCGCCGCTTTCGCCTCGGCGACGAACTTGTCCACACCGAACCGGTGGATCGGGTTGTAGTAACCCATCAGCACGATCGGCGTGGCCTGGTTGTCCACACGGAATTCACGCACCATCTGCAGGGTCTTGGCCAGGGTCTGGCCGGCTTCCAATGCGCGCAGGGTGGCAAGCTGAATGGCCACGCCGTCGGCCATCGGGTCGGTGAACGGCATGCCCAGCTCGATCACGTCGGCGCCGGCGGCCGGCAGGCCTTTGAGGATCTTCAGCGAGGCGTCATAGCCTGGGTCGCCAGCGGTGACGAAGGTGACCAGGGCGGCGCGGCCTTCGGCCTTCAGTTCGGCGAAGCGTTGTTCGAGACGGCTCATGCCTGTTTCTCCTGGGCAGCCATGTGGTTCATCACGGTTTGCATGTCCTTGTCGCCACGACCGGACAGGCAGATCACCATCAGGTGGTCCTTGGGCAGGGTCGGCGCGCGCTTGATCGCCTCGGCCAGGGCGTGGGAGCTTTCCAGCGCCGGGATGATGCCTTCGAGGCGGCAACTGATGTGGAAGGCGTCGAGGGCTTCGTCGTCGGTGATGCTGACGTATTCCACGCGCTTCACTTCGTGCAGGTAGGCGTGCTCCGGGCCGATGCCGGGGTAGTCCAGGCCTGCGGAAATCGAGTGGGCGTCGGTGATCTGGCCGTCGTCGTCCTGCAGCAGATAGGTGCGGTTGCCGTGCAGCACGCCCGGTACGCCGCCGTTGAGGCTGGCCGCGTGCTTGTCGGTGTGCACGCCGTGGCCGCCGGCTTCGACGCCGATGATCTTGACGCTTTCATCTTCGAGGAAGTCGTGGAACAGGCCCATGGCGTTGGAGCCGCCGCCGACGCAGGCGATCAGGCTGTCGGGCAGGCGCCCTTCCTTTTCTTGCAGCTGGGCGCGGGTTTCTTTGCCGATGATCGACTGGAAGTCGCGGACCATCGCCGGGTACGGGTGCGGGCCGGCCACGGTGCCGATCAGGTAGAAGGTGTCGTCGACGTTGGTGACCCAGTCGCGCAGGGCCTCGTTCATGGCGTCCTTCAGGGTGCCGGTGCCGGCGGTGACCGGAACGATCTCGGCGCCCAGCAGCTTCATGCGGAACACGTTGGCCTGCTGGCGCTCGATGTCGGTGGCGCCCATGTAGATCACGCAGGGCAGGCCGAAGCGCGCGGCGACGGTGGCGGTGGCCACGCCGTGCATGCCGGCGCCGGTTTCGGCGATCAGGCGCTTCTTGCCCATGCGCTTGGCCAGCAGCACCTGGCCGATGCAGTTGTTCACCTTGTGCGCGCCGGTGTGGTTGAGCTCTTCACGCTTGAAGAAGATCTTCGCGCCGCCGCAGTGTTCGGTCAGGCGTTCGGCGAAGTACAGCGGGTTGGGGCGGCCAATGTAGTCGCGCTGGAAGTAGGCCAGGTCTCCGAGGAACTTGGGGTCGGCCTTGGCGGCTTCGTACTCGCGGGCAAGGTCCAGCACCAGCGGCATCAGGGTTTCGGCCACGTAGCGGCCGCCGAACGAGCCGAACAGGCCGTTGGCGTCGGGGCCGGGGCGGTATTGGGACTGGGACATGGGGCGCTCCATAGCGGTGTAAGTGGTTGGTACCGTGTTGGCCTCTTCGCGGGTAAACCCGCTCCCACAGGTTCAGTGTTGCCCTCGGAATCACATCCATCCTGTGGGAGCGGGTTTACCCGCGAAGGGGCCGGCACTGGTCGATGGGCTTTACTCTACCCACGACATGCGCTGCTGAAAACCGATAAGATTGCGCAAACCTGTCAGGAAATCTCACAAGTCATATGGCTCAGGATCTTCCCCCGCTCAACGCCTTGCGGGCCTTCGAGGCCACCGCCCGGCTTAACAGTGTCAGCCAGGCCGCCGAAGCGCTGCATGTGACCCACGGAGCGGTCAGCCGGCAGATCAAGGTGCTTGAAGAGCACCTTGGTGTGGCGTTGTTCGTCAAGGACGGGCGCGGCATCAAACTCACAGATGCCGGTGTGCGCCTGCGCGATGCCAGCTCCGAGGCGTTCGACCGTTTGCGCGGCGTGTGTGCCGAGCTTTCGCGCACGGCAGACGAAGCGCCGTTCGTGCTCGGCTGCTCCGGCAGCCTGCTGGCGCGCTGGTTCATCCCGCGTCTTGGGCGTTTGAAAGCGGACCTGCCGGAGTTGCGCCTGCACCTGTCCGCGGGCGAAGGCGACCTCGATCCGCGGCGCCCAGGGTTGGACGCGCTGCTGGTGTATGCCGAGCCGCCGTGGCCGGCGGACATGCAGGTGCATGTGCTTGCCGAGGAGCGAATCGGCCCGGTGCTGAGCCCGCACTTCGAGGGCTTCGATCGTTTGAAAGCCGCGCCAGCCGTGGCTTTGCAACGAGAAGCAGTGCTCCACACCACCTCGCGACCGCAGGCGTGGCCGACCTGGGCACAGCAGCAGGGCCTGGCGCCTGAAGCCTTGAATTACGGCCAGGCTTTCGAGCATCTGTACTACCTGCTGGAAGCGGCGGTAGCCGGGCTGGGCGTGGCCATCGCGCCACAGCCACTGGTGGCGGACGACCTGAAAGCCGGGCGGCTGGCAGCACCCTGGGGCTTTTCACCCACCCGTGCGGCCTTGGCCCTGTGGGTACCACGGCGCGCCGATGACGGTCGCGCCGAGCAACTGGCGCAGTGGCTGCGCCAGGAGCTGCAACGGCAGACGGGTTAGTTACGGCGGCACAGCAGGTAGGCGGCCAGCAGGCCCAGGGCGCCAACGGCCACGCCGGCGGTGGTCCAGGGGTGTTCCTGGGCGTAGTCGCGGGTGGCGATACCGGTTTCGCGGGTGCGGGTTTTGACATCCGCATAGGCATCGCTGAGCAAGCTGCGCGAGTGCTTGAGGGCGCTTTCGGCACTGCCGCGCAGCGCTTTCATGGTTTTCTGCGATTCTTCCGAGGCGTCGTGCTTGAGGTGTTCCAAGGTCTTGAGCAGGCTCTCGATCTCGGCTTCCATGCTTTCCAGCGACGCTTTGCGCAGCGAGTTGTGGGCCATGGTGACTCTCCTTCGCGGTGGATGAGGTGTACAGGGTGCGACTGCGCGGCGGGCTGAAAGTGCGATCGAATTTTCACCTGCGGCATTGGCTCGCAGGTAAACCAGGCCGGCACTGCTAGGCTGAACTGACACTTCATCCAAGGAGCGCACTCATGAGCGATCATCACACTTACAAGAAGATCGAGCTGGTCGGGTCCTCGCCCACCAGCATCGAAGAGGCGATCAACAATGCCCTGGCCGAGGCCGGCAAGAGCATCAAGCACCTGGAATGGTTCGAGGTGATCGATACCCGCGGGCATATCCGCGACAACAAGGCCGCGCATTTCCAGGTGACGCTTAAGGTGGGCTTCCGCATCGCCAACAGCTGACCGGCAGCCGGGCTGGCTTTGCCCGGCACGATGCGGTAATAGGTTTGCAGGGCGCACAGGCTGCGCCCTTTTCGACTTTGATCTGTACAAGGAACGCGATAGATGAAGAAGTTGATTGTTGCAGTAGGCCTGATGGTGCTGGCCGGTGGTGCGATGGCGGCGGGCAAGCCGTGCGAAGAGCTCAAGGCCGAGATCGCCGCGAAGCTGGATGCCAAGGGCGTGAAGGGTTATTCGCTGGAGATCGTCAAGAAGGGCGACCCGGCGGGCAAGGTGGTGGGTACCTGTGAGGGTGGCGCCAAAGAGATTGTCTACCGCCGCGGCTGATGCCGTGCGTTTTTCGCGGGTAAACCCGCTCCCACAGCTACTCCACTGTTACCAAAGCCAGTGGATACCTGTGGGAGCGGGTTTACCCGCGAAGCAGTTCATTCGGTCTTGAGGGCCTGCGCCATCAATTCATAGGACCGGATCCGGTCTGCATGTTCATACAGGTCACTGGTAAAGATCAGCTCATCCGCCCCGGTCTGCTCCAGCAGCACCTGCACCTTGGCCCGCACCTTCTGCGGGCTGCCGATCATCGCCAGGCCTAGGAAACTGCTCACCGCGTCGCGCTCGTGGGGCAGCCACACGCCGTTCATGCTCTCGACGGGCGGGCGCTGCATCAGGCTCTGGCCCCGGATCAACGCCAGGATGCGCTGGTACACCGAGGTGGCCAGGTATTCGGCCTTCTCGTCGGTTTCGGCCACCACCATCGGTACCCCGAGCATCACGTAAGGCTTGTCCAGAGTGGTGGAAGGCTTGAAGTGGTCGCGGTAGATACGGATTGCCTCGTGCATGTAGCGCGGCGCGAAGTGCGAGGCGAAGGCGTACGGCATGCCGCGCATGCCGGCCAGCTGGGCGCTGAACAGGCTGGAACCGAGCAGCCACATCGGCACTTCGGTGTCGTGGCCGGGCACGGCGATGACCTTCTGGTCGTCGGTGCGTGGGCCGAGGTAGCGCGACAGCTCCTCGACGTCATCCGGGAAATCGTCGGCGCTGCCGGAGCGCTCACGGCGCAAGGCGCGGGCGGTCATCTGGTCGGAGCCTGGGGCGCGGCCCAGGCCAAGGTCGATGCGGCCCGGGTACAGGCTGGCGAGGGTGCCGAACTGTTCGGCGACCACCAGCGGTGCGTGGTTGGGCAGCATCACCCCGCCAGAGCCGACGCGGATGGTCGAGGTGCCACCGGCCAGGTAGCCGATCAGCACGGCGGTGGCCGAGCTGGCGATGCCATCCATGTTGTGGTGCTCGGCCACCCAGAAGCGGTGATAACCAAAGCGTTCGGCGTGTTGCGCCAGGTCCAGCGAGTTGCGCAGCGCTTGCGCCGGGCCGCCGTCGGCGCGCACGGGCACCAGGTCGAGGGTGGAATACTTCAGGTCTCGCAGGTGCGTCATCGAAAGCCTCCGCAGCAGAGTGGTTGGCCAAAGGCCTTGCAGACTCTGTATGGGCACATTCGAAGGATTCAATGCCTGCCGGAGGATTGATCTGAACTTGGCGTGGGCAGGGGCCTCACAACCATAAGCATCCAACCCTGTGACCAGGAGGCAACATGAAGAAGACAGCATCGGCGATCTGGCAAGGTGGCCTGAGGGATGGCCATGGCCTGTTGTCCACCGAAAGCGGCGCGCTCAAGCAGAACCCCTACGGCTTCAACACCCGCTTCGAGGGTATCCCGGGGACCAACCCCGAAGAGCTGATCGGCGCGGCACATGCCGGGTGTTTCTCCATGGCCCTGTCGATGATGCTGGGCGAGGCTGGCCTGACCCCGGAGCGCATCGACACCTTTGCCGAAGTGAGCCTGGACAAGCAGGCCGACGGTTTCGCAATCACGGCGGTGCACCTGACGCTCAAGGCGAAAGTGCCGGGCGCCAGCGAGGCGCAGTTCCAGGAGATCGCCAACAAGGCCAAGGCCGGTTGCCCGGTGTCCAAGGTGTTGAACGCGGCGATCAGCCTCGATGCGACCTTGCTGACCTAGCCCGGCGCAACGGCGGCGGTTTGCGGTAGTCTAACCAGCACCGGCAGCCCGCCTGCCCTTTTAGGAGTGGTTCCATGATCCGCGTAGCAATTGCCGTGCTGGCCTCCCTGATGGCCACGGGTGCACTGGCCGCAGTCAAGCCGTGCGAGGAACTCAAGGCCGAGATCGAGGCGAAGATCCAGGCGCGCGGGGTGACTTCCTACACGCTGGAGATCGTGCCGAACAGTGAAGTCCATGATCAGAGCATGGTCGTGGGGAGCTGTGAGGGTGGGACCAAGAAGATCATTTATCAGAAGAATGATCGGTAAGCCCTGATGATGCTGGGGCTGCAAAGCAGCCCCGCGTTAGCTTCAGGGAATGCAGAACACATTGCTCGGTTCGTTCACCACCACCTTGCGGTTGGCGTCGTACAGCAGTACCTGCGGCTGCATCACAGGCGCCCGCGCCTCCAGGCGATAACGCTCGCCGGCCTTGAAGTCGTCGTAGCGCACGGTGAGGTAGCAGGTGCGCTCGGTCGGGTCGGTACTGAAGCCGCCGGAATACACCTCGAAGTCGAAGCGCACCACCAGCTCATGCTTGCCCGGCGTCACCTGGAAGTAGCGGCCATCCTCGAGCCGCTTGCCGTCCAGGCGGTCGGCCATGAGGGTACGGCCGGGGGTCACGGTGTACATGTCGATCCAGGCCTTGCCTGGGTCGACTGGCGGCAAGGGGCTGGCGCAAGCCCCCAGTGCGCTGATGGCGAACAGCATCATGGGCTGGCGCATGGCGAAACTCCCGCTCGCGATTCACAGGCCATAAGCATAGCGCCGTTCGCGGCCTTCAGGTGCGCTGGCAGCCTGCCGGTTCGCCTTGGCCGATCAGTTTGCCCTGCTGGTCGTAGAGCTTGACCCATGGGCGCAAACCAATGCTGCCCGCCTGCATCTGGTAGCGCTGGCCGGCATTGAAGTCCTTGAAGGTGAGGTTGAGCTGGCAATCGCGCCACAGCGGCTCGTCGACCGGGCCGATATTGCTCGGCGCCACGGGGAACTGGTAGCGCACGGTCAGCTCGTGATTGCCGGGCTGCACCTCGAAATAGCGGTTGTCGGCCCAGGCGCGTTCATCCACCTGCACGGCATGCAGCGAGGTGTTGTCGTGCGGGGCCAGGTCGATCCAGGCCTGGTTCGGGTCCGGGTCGGGCAAGGTGGCACAACCGGACAGCAGCATGAGTGTGCCCACGGCAAACCGAGTACGCATGGCGAAGCTCCCCCTTGGCAAGATAGTCTTGGTCGCATTCGGCCGACGAGCGAGATAGACAGCCTCGATGTTTGGACTTTTTCTTTTCACGCGCTGCAGCCGTCGGGGTCTGGACCGCGTTTTCACCCGCTTGGTTCCCGCTGCGCTCGGCGTCCTGCTGAGCGGTTGTTCCAGCCTGGGTTACTACGGCCAGTTGGCCGAAGGGCAATGGCAGCTGTTGCGGGCGCGCCAGCCCGTGGCGCAGGTGATCGACGACCCGGCCACTCGCCCGGAGCTGCGCCAGCGCCTGCAGTTCGCCCAGCAGGCCCGGGTGTTTGCCAGTGAGCAGCTGAAACTGCCGGACAACGGCAGTTACCGGGTGTATGCCGAGCTGGGCCGGCCCTACGTGGTGTGGAATGTGTTCGCCACCCCCGAGCTGTCGCTGCAGCCAGTCACCCATTGCTTCCCTGTCGCCGGCTGTGTGGCCTATCGCGGCTATTACCAGCAGGGTGCGGCCCGCGGGGCGGCGGCGTTGATGCGCGAGCAAGGGCTGGATGTCTATGTCGGGGGTGTGGAAGCGTATTCGACGCTGGGCTGGTTCGACGACCCGATCCTTTCCAGCATGGTCGGTTGGGGCGGCGAGCGCCTGGCCACGGTGATCTTCCATGAGCTGGCGCACCAGCGCTTCTATGTGCAGGACGATACCGAGTTCAACGAGTCGTTCGCCTCCTTCGTCGAGCAGGAAGGCACCCGGCAATGGCGCGCGGCGCGTGGGCTGGCAGCGGTCGAGGAGCGTGGCGCCGGGCAGCGCGATGCCTTCATTCGCCTGGTACTGGCCAGCCGCGAGCGCTTGCAGGCGATCTATGCCGGGCCGCTGGATGAAGCGGGCAAGCGAGTGGCCAAGCAGGCGGAGTTCGAGCGATTGCGGCGCGAGTACCGTGAGGTGCGGGATCGGGACTGGGCCGGGGATCGGCGCTTCGATGCCTGGATCTTTGCGCCGATGAACAATGCGAAGTTGTTGCCGTTTGGTCTTTATGACCAGTTGGTTCCGGCGTTTTCGCAGCTGTTCAAGGAAGTTGGTGGGGATTGGCTGGTTTTCTATCAGCGAGTTGAGGCGTTGGGGCGATTGCCGATTGAGCAGCGCAAATTGGCGTTGGCAAAGCTGGCCTCATCGCGGGGCAAGCCCGCTCCCACGGATTAGATCGTGGGAGCGGCGGTGCGCCGATGCGACTTGCCCCGCGAGGAGGTTTGAATCAGCGCACGAACGCCTGGTGCATCTCGGCCAGGGTCTCGAAATGGAACGCCGGCGCTTCGGCTTCCAGTTCCTCGCGGCTACCAAAGCCATACCCCACCGCCACTGCCTGCAAACCATTGCTGCGCGCGCCGATCAGGTCGTGCTTGCGGTCACCGATCATCAAGGTCTGCGCCGGGTCCAGCCCTTCCTCGTCCAACAGGTGACGGATCAGCTCGACCTTGTTGGTCCGGGTGCCATCCAGCTCGCTGCCGTAGATCACCTTGAAGTGCCGGTCGAAGGCGAAGTGGCGGGCGATCTCGCGGGCGAACTCCCACGGCTTGGAGGTGGCGATATACAGCGTACGGCCTTGGTCGTTGAGCGCCTGCAGCAGCTCCGGCACACCGTCGAACACCAGGTTTTCGTACAACCCGGTCACCTTGAAGCGCTCGCGGTAGAAGTTCACCGCGTCCCAGGCCTTGGCTTCGTCGAAGTGGTAGAACTGCATGAACGCCTGCAGCAGGGGCGGGCCAATGAAGTGTTCGAGGCGGGCAAGGTCCGGCTCGTCGATGCCCAGTTTGGCCAGGGCGTACTGGATCGAGCGGGTGATGCCCAGGCGCGGGTCGGTCAGGGTGCCGTCGAGGTCGAAGAGGATGTTCTGCTGGTGCATGTAGTGGGTTCCGCTCGAATTCTGGGTCGACTGCTTCGCGGGTAAACCCGCTCCCACAGGCTCTGTGGGAGCGGGTTTACCCGCGAAGGATTCATTCCGGTTGGTCGTAGCCTTCGGCCAGGTGCTGGTCCTTGAGCTTGACGTAGTTGCCGGCGCTGTAGGCGAAGAACGCGTGTTCCTGTTCGCTCAGCAGCCTTACCTGTTTCACTGGGCTGCCCATGTACAGGTACCCGCTGGCCAGGCGCTTGCCCGGGGGCACCAGGCTGCCGGCACCGATGATCACCTCGTCCTCGACGATGGCGCCATCCATGAGGGTGCTGCCCATGCCCACCAGGATGCGGTTGCCCAGGGTACAGCCATGCAGCATGACTTTGTGACCGATGGTCACCTCGTCGCCGATGATCAACGGGAAACCATCCGGGTTGAAGGGCCCGGCGTGGGTGATGTGCAACACGCTGCCATCCTGCACGCTGGTGCGCGCGCCGATGCGGATGCGGTGCATGTCGCCGCGCACCACCGTCAGTGGCCAGATCGAGCTGTCGTCACCGATCTCGACGTCGCCGATGACCACCGCCGAACGGTCGACGAAGGCCCGTGCTCCCACTTTCGGCGTGTGTTCCTGGAAGGTCCGGAGGGCCATGATAGTGTTCCTCTGCAATGCCGATAGGCAGGCTGCCTGCTGCGGTCGGCGTCGATTGTAATTAAGATGGTCCCGTGTTTCTCCTGCCAAGGTACCCGAACCGTGAGTGCGAACAACCCGCTGCTGCAGTCCCACGATCTGCCGCCCTTCTCGGCCATCCGCGCCGAGCATGTGCTGCCGGCGATCGAGCAGATCCTTGCCGACAACCGCAAGGCCATCGCCGACATCCTTAAGACGCAGGGCAACAACCCGAGCTGGGCCGGCCTGGTGCTGGCCATGGACGAACTGAACGATCGCCTTAGCGCGGCCTGGAGCCCGGTCAGCCACCTCAACGCGGTGTGCAACAGCCAGGAACTGCGCGAGGCCTACGAGTCCTGCCTGCCGGCCCTGAGCGCCTATTCCACCGAACTGGGCCAGAACCGCGCCCTGTTCGACGCCTATCAGGCCCTGGCCAACAGCCCTGAGGCTGCGAGCTTCGATGTGGCGCAGAAAACCATCATCGAGCACGCCCTGCGCGATTTCCGCCTGTCGGGCATCGACCTGCCGGCCGACCAGCAGCAGCGCTACGCCGAAGTGCAGAGCACGCTCAGCGAGCTGGGCAGCCGCTTCTCCAACCAGCTGCTCGATGCCACCCAGGCCTGGACCAAGCACGTCACCGACGAAGCCGCGCTGGCCGGCCTGACCGACTCGGCCAAGGCGCAGATGGCTGCCGCCGCCCAGGCCAAAGGCCTCGATGGCTGGCTGATCACCCTCGAATTCCCCAGCTACTACGCGGTGATGACCTACGCCAGCGACCGCGCCCTGCGCGAAGAGCTGTACGCCGCCTACTGCACCCGCGCCTCCGACCAGGGCCCGAATGCCGGCCAGTTCGACAACGGCCCGGTGATGGAGCAGATCCTCGATCTGCGCCAGGAGTTGGCCAAGCTGCTGGGCTACCCGAACTTCGCCGAGCTGAGCCTGGCCACCAAGATGGCCGAGTCCAGCGACCAGGTGCTGGGCTTCCTGCGTGACCTGGCCAAGCGTTCCAAGCCGTTCGCCGCCCAGGACCTGGAGCAGCTCAAGGCCTACGCCGCCGAGCAAGGCACACCGGAACTGGCCAGCTGGGATGCCGGTTATTTCGGCGAGAAGCTGCGCGAGCAGCGCTACAGCGTGTCCCAGGAAGCCCTGCGCGCCTACTTCCCGATCGACAAGGTGCTGACCGGCCTGTTCGCCATCGTCCAGCGCCTGTACGGCATCGAAATCGCCGAGCTCAAAGGCTTCGACGCCTGGCACCCGGATGTGCGCCTGTTCGAGATCAAGGAAAACGGCCAGCACGTCGGCCGCTTCTTCTTCGACCTCTACGCCCGCGCCAACAAGCGTGGCGGTGCCTGGATGGACGGCGCCCGCGACCGTCGCCGCACCGCGGCCGGCAGCCTGCAGAGCCCGGTGGCCAACCTGGTGTGCAACTTCACCCCGGCCGCGCCCGGCAAGCCTGCGCTGCTGACCCACGATGAAGTCACCACGCTGTTCCACGAGTTCGGCCACGGCCTGCACCACCTGCTGACCCGCATCGAGCATGCCGGTGTGTCCGGCATCAACGGCGTGGCCTGGGACGCGGTGGAGCTGCCGAGCCAGTTCATGGAGAACTGGTGCTGGGAGCCGCAAGGCCTGGCGCTGATCTCTGGCCATTACGAAACCGGCGAGCCACTGCCCCAGGACCTGCTGGACAAGATGCTGGCGGCGAAGAACTTCCAGTCCGGCATGATGATGGTGCGCCAGCTGGAGTTCTCGCTGTTCGACTTCGAACTGCACGCCACCCACGGTGACGGCCGCAGCGTGCTGCAGGTGCTCGAAGGCGTGCGCGACGAAGTCACGGTGATGCGCCCGCCAGCGTACAACCGCTTCCCCAACAGCTTCGCGCACATTTTCGCCGGCGGTTATGCGGCGGGCTACTACAGCTACAAGTGGGCCGAAGTGCTGTCGGCCGACGCCTTCTCGCGCTTTGAAGAAGAAGGCGTGCTCAATGCCGAGACCGGCCGCGCGTTCCGCGAGGCGATCCTGGCGCGGGGCGGTTCCTGCGAGCCGATGGTGCTGTTCGTCGACTTCCGTGGCCGTGAGCCTTCCATCAATGCATTGCTGCGCCACTGCGGCCTGAGCGAGGACGCAGCGGCATGAGTGAGGTAGCCGTGAGCAAGACCAAGCGACGCTTTATCGCCGGGGCCGTGTGCCCGGCGTGCAGCGAGATGGACAAGCTGATGATGTGGAGCGAAGACGACGTGCCGCACCGCGAGTGCATGGCCTGCGGGTTCACCGATACCTTGAATGAGCAGGGGCTGTCGGTGCCCAAGGAACTGGGCACCCGGGTCAACCAGCTGGCGCCGAAGGCAGCGCCGGTGAAAGTACAGGTGCAGACGGTGCAGTTCTTCCCCAATCCGAAGCTGAAAAAGCCCGAGTGAGGTCGGGGTCGCTTCGCGACCCATCGCTGGCAAGCCAGCTCCCACAGGAGGCAGCGATACCCTGTGGGAGCTGGCTTGCCAGCGATGGGCTGCGCAGCAGCCCTTTGCAATCCGCCTGACGGCACTGGTGCTCAAGGAAAACCCGGATTACTGTATGCGCATACAGTAATTCGGGTTTTTCATCATGAAGCCAACCCCCCTGCGTGGCCGTGGCACCACCAGCAACCCCCACAACCGCTTCGCCCCAAGTATTTCGGTGGCCGAGGACGACGGCTGGTACCAGGAAGTCCCGCTCACCCAGGGCACCGAGGTGCGGATCGAACTGGCCAAGACCATCATCGCCCGCAACACCTCCCCCGACCTGCCCTTCGACCGCTCCATCAACCCTTACCGCGGCTGCGAACACGGCTGCATCTACTGCTACGCCCGCCCCAGCCACGCCTACTGGGACCTCTCCCCCGGCCTGGACTTCGAAACCAAGCTGATCGCCAAGACCAATGCCGCCGAGGTGCTCGAACAGCAACTGAGCAAACCGGGCTACGTCTGCGCGCCGATCAACCTGGGCTCCAACACCGACCCCTACCAGCCCATCGAACGCGAGCAGCAACTCACACGGCGGCTGCTGGAGGTGCTGCTGCGCTACCGCCACCCGGTGACCATCGTCACCAAAGGCTCGCTGGTGCTGCGTGACCTCGACCTGCTGAGCGAACTGGCCAGCCAGCGCCTGGCCCGCGTGATGATCAGCCTCACCACCCTCGACGATGAGCTCAAGCGCACGCTGGAGCCCCGTGCCGCCGCGCCGAAAGCGCGTTTGCGCGCGATTCGGGTGTTGCGCGAGGCTGGAGTGCCGGTGGGCGTGCTGTGTTCGCCGATGATCCCGATGATCAACGACAGTGAGCTGGAGCGCCTGCTGGAGGCGGCAAAGGAAGCCGGCGCCCAGAGCGCGGCGTACATGATGCTGCGCCTGCCGCTGGAGGTGGCGCCGCTGTTCGAGCAGTGGTTGCGCGATCACTACCCGCATCGCGCCGATCATGTGCTGAGCCTGATCCGCCAGAGCCGGGGTGGCGCGCTGTACGACAGCCGGTTTGGCGCGCGAATGCATGGTGAAGGGGTGTTCGCCGAACTGCTGGCGCAACGGTTCCGCAAGGCGGCCAGGCGCCTGGGGTTCGAGGGGCGGGGGGAGCTGGCGCTGGATTGCAGCGCTTTCTGCCCTCCTGGCGGGCAGATGGCATTGTTCTGAATGCATCTGTGGGAGCGGCTTTAGCCGCGAACACCGGCGTAGCCGGTGCCATTCACCGCGTCGCCTGCTTCGCGGCTGAAGCCGCTCCCACAAGGTATGCGTCATGCCCTGCAAAGCTACCCCCAGCGTCGCTAATGCTAGGCATCAAAATCAGTACAGGGTATTGGCATCTGATGCTTTTTTGCTATTATCCAAATCCCGCCTAAAACCTCTGGAACGCCCGTTCTAGAGCTGTCCAAATTAAGTTTCAGTTAAGTTTTCTCCGCTAGCGTAGGCCCTCAGTCCACCCCGACTGTGATCTATTGTCTGTGCGCGTCATCTAATCCCCGCATAGCCATAATCTTTCCCCGGTAACATGGAACTTACCTTCAAACCGTCAAGAGGATGAATCATGCCCGTCAAGGACCCATCCAAGGTTGTCCCGGCCGCACCCGCCGAAAGCGCCGATGCCGCCCTCAAGCATATCGTCGACGGCTTCCTGCGGTTCCACACCGAGGTCTTCCCCGAGCAGCAAGAGCTGTTCAAGAAGCTGGCCACCGCGCAGAAACCCCGCGCCATGTTCATTACCTGCGCCGACTCGCGCATCGTCCCCGAGCTGATCACCCAGAGTTCGCCTGGCGACCTGTTCGTCACCCGTAACGTCGGCAACGTGGTGCCGCCGTATGGCCAGATGAACGGTGGTGTTTCCAGCGCCATCGAATACGCGGTGCTGGCGTTGGGCGTGCACCACATCATCATCTGTGGCCACTCTGACTGCGGTGCCATGCGTGCGGTGCTCAACCCGCGTTCGCTGGACAAGATGCCGACGGTTTCCGCCTGGCTGCGTCACGCCGAAGTGGCGCGTACCGTGATCGAGGACAACTGCTCCTGTGGCAGCGAGCACGAAAGCATGCAGCTGCTGACCAAGGAAAACGTCATCGCCCAGCTGCATCACCTGCGCACTCACCCTTCGGTCGCCTCGCGCCTGGCGGCTGGCCAGCTGCACATCCATGGCTGGATCTACGACATCGAAACCAGCCAGATCGAAGCCTACGACGCTGCCAGCGACCGCTTCCTGCCGCTGACCGCGGGCGATTCGATCCCTTCCGCTACTCCGAGAGGCCGCTACTAAGCGACCCGACCACGCTGAACAAACCTTGATAGCCGGCTGCACCCCACGGGTGCGGCGCGGCCTTCGCCTGCCTTGAATTTCCCCGAACGCCTTGCCGGCAAACCCGCTGGCGGCCTGCGCCTGCGCGCGATTCGGGGTTCCCAGTGCTCGCGGCCAGAGGAATGGCCGTGAATCGATAAAGGAGCGTCATGGTGAACAAGACACAGATCAAAGCGGCATTGCCGCGTGAGTTGCTGGCCTCGGTGGTGGTGTTCCTGGTGGCCCTGCCGCTGTGCATGGGCATTGCCATCGCCTCTGGCTTGCCGCCGTCCAAGGGCCTGATCACCGGGATCATCGGCGGCATCGTGGTTGGCTTCATCGCCGGCTCACCGCTGCAGGTCAGCGGGCCCGCCGCCGGCCTGGCGGTGCTGGTGTTCGAGTTGGTGCGCCAGCACGGCGTGGCCATGCTTGGGCCGATCCTGCTGCTGGCCGGCCTGCTGCAGCTGCTGGCCGGGCGTTTGCGCCTGGGCTGCTGGTTCCGCGTTACGGCGCCGGCGGTGGTGTACGGCATGCTCGCCGGTATCGGCGTGCTGATTGTGCTGTCCCAGGTGCATGTGATGTTCGACGCCCCGCCACAGCCGTCGGGTGTGGATAACTTGCTGGGCTTCCCGGCCACGCTGGCTGCGGCGCTGCCGCTGGAAAGCGCAGGCAATGGCTGGCAGGCCGGCGCGCTGGGCCTGGGCACCATCGCCGTCATGTGGGGCTGGGACCGCTTGCGCCCACAACGCCTGCGCTTCATTCCCGGCGCATTGCTGGGGGTGGCGGCGATGACCGCCATCAGCCTGTGGCTGGCGCTGCCGGTCAACCGGGTGCAGGTGCCGGCGGACCTGTCCGAAGCCATCGACTGGTTGCGCCCGGACGACCTGCTCAAGCTGGCCGACCCTACCCTGCTGGTGGCGGCCTTCGCCCTGGCCTTCATCGCCAGTGCCGAAACGCTGTTGTCGGCAGCAGCGGTGGACCGCATGCACAGTGGCCAGCGCTCGGACTTCGACCGTGAACTGTCGGCGCAAGGGGTCGGCAACATGCTTTGCGGTGTGCTCGGTGCGCTGCCGATGACCGGGGTGATAGTGCGCAGTTCGGCCAACGTGCAGGCCGGCGCGCAAACCCGCGCTTCGGCGATCCTGCATGGGCTGTGGTTGCTGGCATTCGTTGTCGCCTTGAGCAGCGTGCTGCAGCAGATCCCGGTGGCCAGCCTGGCGGGCGTGCTGGTGTACACCGGCGTGAAGCTGGTGGATTTCAAGGCGTTCCGAGGGTTGAGCCGTTATGGGCGGATGCCGATGTTCACGTATGCCGCGACGGCACTGGCGATCGTTTTCACCGACCTGCTCACCGGTGTGCTGCTGGGCTTTGCGCTCACCCTGCTGAAGCTGGCGCTGAAGGCGGCGCGGCTGAAGATCAACCTGGTGGCACTGGCCAAGCCGGGGCACATGGAGCTGCGCCTGAGCGGGGCGGCGACCTTTCTCAAGGTGCCGGCGCTGACCCAGGTGCTGGGCACGGTGCCGGAAGGGACCACGCTGCATGTGCCGTTGGGCAACCTGAGCTACATCGACCATTCCTGCCTGGAACTGCTGGAAGATTGGGGACGCAGCAGTGCGGCCAAGGGGACGCGGCTGGTGCTGGAGCAGCGGCGGTTGAAGCGGCGGGTCGAGGGGAGATTGCGGACTACGGCTGGAGTCGGGGTTTAGACTTTCAGATTGCTGGGGCCGCAAAGCGGCCCCGGCGATATTGAATCGAACTCAGGCCGACTGGCCCAGCTCCACACCCAGCTGGCGCGACAGGCACGGCCAGCGTTTCCATGCCTCCCCGGTCTCAGGGCTCGACAGCTTGTCGCGATAGCGCTCCACCGATTCCACGGCAAAGCTCTCATCGTTGAGCATTTCATCCACCGAGTGGTGCACCACCTCATCCAGCTGATTGGCAAACGTCTCGCCAATCAGTTGATGGGCGATCACGTTGGCCACCGTGGTATCCACCGGAATCAGCGGCTGCTGGAAATGGCGGATATACAGGTCGTTGACCTCCTCCACCAGGCGATGCGCCAGGTAGGCCTCGTCCAGCAGGCAGTCGAGGCCGACATGCCCGGCCATCACGCTGGGTGGCTGCAGGAAGTAGGCTTCGGCGATTTTCAGCACCGGTTTGATCTGCGACTCGATGCCGGCCTCGCGGGCCACGCTGTGCGCGGCCTCGAGCAGCTCCGGCACTTCGTTGATATAGGCGCCGACGAAGCGCGCCAGGGTACCCTGGGCATCCTGCTCGGGTAGTTGGATCGAAGGATGCAAGTGCGGCAATTGCTGCTCGAGACGGGTTTTCAGCTGGCCTGTGCGGCTCTCATGTTGATGGGCATTTTCAATCTGCTCGCGTACAGCAGCGATGTTCATGACAACTCCAGGGACAAGGCGTTACAAACGGAAGACACTAAGTTAGCTCGCTTACGAGATTGGCTAAGACGTATTTGTTATATCACTGAGGCACGTGTAGGAAATTGGCTATATCAATATGCCATCATTGTGCCCCAACCCAGCATCCATGCGGCTTTCAGCGCAAACGTTTGGTTTTGAGAAAGTCATTTGATGCTGTTCATTGCGCGCCATTGGTCGCTGTCTATACTCCCGATGAAACGTGATTCGTTGATGAGGCCCGACTGCCTTTAGCAGGGGGCTCGGTCGTCGAAGTCAGCAGTCTTGGCCGCCGTACCCTTCTTTGTCGTAGCAGGTCGTCCACGCCTCCGGGACTACAAGAACGATAAGGGGAACCCGCAATGATGCGACATCCACATGTCTGGATGGGCCTCCTGCTGTGGTCGGTGTTGGGTCAGGCACAGGCTGCATGGACCGTGAACATGGCGCCCGGGGCGACGGAGGTCTCCCACGCCGTCTTCGACCTGCACATGACCATCTTCTGGATCTGCGTGATCATCGGCATCGTGGTGTTCGGCGCGATGTTCTGGTCGATGGTCATCCACCGCCGCTCCACCGGCCAGCAGCCTGCGCATTTCCACGAACACACCTGGGTGGAAATCCTCTGGACGGTCGTTCCCTTCCTTATCCTGGTGGCCATGGCCATCCCGGCCACCAAGACCTTGATCGACATCTACGACGCCACCGACTCGGACATCGATATCCAGGTCACCGGCTACCAGTGGAAGTGGCACTACAAGTACCTGGGCCAGGACGTCGAGTTCTTCAGCAACCTGGCCACCCCTGCCGACCAGATCCACAACAAGGCGCCCAAGGACGAGCACTACCTGCTCGAAGTCGACCAGCCGCTGGTGCTGCCGGTGGGTGCCAAGGTGCGTTTCCTGGTGACTGCCGCCGATGTCATCCACTCCTGGTGGGTGCCGGCCTTCGCGGTCAAGCGCGACGCCATCCCCGGGTTCGTCAACGAGGCCTGGACGCGGATCGAGAAGCCCGGCATCTACCGCGGCCAGTGCACCGAACTGTGCGGCAAGGACCACGGCTTCATGCCGGTGGTGGTCGAGGTGAAATCCAAGGCCGACTACGACACTTGGCTCGGTGAGCGCAAGGCCGAGGCGGCCAAGCTCAAGGAGCTGACCAGCAAGGAATGGACCCTCGAAGAGCTGGTGGCGCGCGGCGACAAGGTCTACCACACCACCTGCGTGGCCTGTCACCAGGCCGAGGGCCAGGGCTTGCCGCCGATGTTCCCGGCGCTCAAAGGCTCGAAGATCGCCACTGGGCCGAAGGAAGGCCACCTGAGCCTGGTCTTCCACGGCAAGCCCGGCACCGCCATGGCGGCGTTCGGCAAGCAACTCTCGGAAGTCGATATCGCCGCCGTGGTCACCTACGAGCGCAACGCCTGGGGCAACAACAAGGGCGACATGGTCACGCCGAAGGACGTGCTGGCGCTCAAGCAGGCCGAAGCGCAATGAGCCGGGTTACCCGCGGCAGTCAGTGGATTGCAGGAGACAGGACATGAGTGCAGTGATCGACGACCACGCCCACGGCCATGACCACGCCCACGGCCCGGCCAAGGGCCTGATGCGCTGGGTGCTGACCACCAACCACAAGGACATCGGCACGATGTACCTGTGGTTCGCCTTCACCATGTTCCTGCTCGGCGGCTCGTTCGCCATGGTGATCCGCGCCGAGCTGTTCCAGCCGGGCCTGCAGATCGTCGAGCCGGCCTTCTTCAACCAGATGACCACCATGCACGGGCTGATCATGGTGTTCGGCGCGGTGATGCCGGCCTTCGTGGGCCTGGCCAACTGGATGATCCCGCTGATGATCGGCGCGCCCGACATGGCCCTGCCGCGGATGAACAACTTCAGTTTCTGGCTGCTGCCGGCGGCCTTCCTGCTGCTGGTATCGACCCTGTTCAGCCCCGGCGGCGGGCCGAATTTCGGCTGGACCTTCTACGCCCCGCTTTCAACCACCTACGCCCCGGCCAGCGTGACCTTCTTCATTTTCGCCATCCACCTGATGGGCATCAGCTCGATCATGGGCGCGATCAACGTGATCGCCACCATCCTCAACCTGCGTGCCCCCGGCATGACCCTGATGAAGATGCCTCTGTTCGTCTGGACCTGGCTGATCACCGCCTTCCTGCTGATCGCGGTGATGCCGGTGCTGGCCGGCGTGGTAACCATGATGCTGATGGACATCCATTTCGGCACCAGCTTCTTCAGTGCTGCCGGTGGCGGCGACCCGGTGCTGTTCCAGCACGTGTTCTGGTTCTTCGGCCACCCCGAGGTGTACATCATGATCCTGCCGGCGTTCGGCGCGGTCAGCTCGATCATCCCGGCGTTCTCGCGCAAGCCGCTGTTCGGCTACACCTCGATGGTCTACGCCACCGGGGCGATCGCCTTTCTGTCGTTCATCGTCTGGGCCCACCACATGTTCGTGGTCGGCATCCCGGTGGTCGGCGAGCTGTTCTTCATGTACGCGACCATGCTGATCGCCGTGCCCACCGGGGTGAAGGTGTTCAACTGGGTCAGCACCATGTGGGAAGGCTCGCTGACCTTCGAGACGCCGATGCTGTTCGCCATCGCCTTCGTCATCCTGTTCACCATCGGCGGGTTCTCCGGGCTGATGCTGGCCATCGCACCGGCGGACTTCCAGTACCACGACACCTACTTCGTGGTGGCGCACTTCCACTACGTGCTGGTGCCCGGGGCGATCTTCGGGATCTTTGCCTCGGCCTATTACTGGCTGCCGAAGTGGACCGGGCACATGTACGACGAGACCTTGGGCAAGTTGCACTTCTGGCTGTCGTTCATCGGCATGAACATGGCCTTCTTCCCCATGCATTTCGTCGGCCTGGCCGGCATGCCCCGGCGGATCCCCGACTACAACCTGCAGTTCGCCGACTTCAACATGGTCTCGTCGATCGGCGCGTTCATGTTCGGCGCCACGCAGATCTTCTTCCTGTTCATCGTCATCAAGTGCATCCGTGGCGGCGCGCCGGCGCCGGCCAAACCGTGGGACGGTGCCGAGGGGCTGGAGTGGTCGATACCGTCGCCGGCGCCCTACCACACCTTCCAGACTCCGCCGGAAGTGAAGTAGGAGCGCGCCCATGGACGGCCTGTCGCTGCGCCGCCTGGTTACCCGCCTGGTCATGCTGACCGTGGTGATGTTCGCCTTCGGCTTTGCCCTGGTGCCGATCTATGACGTGATGTGCAAGGCCTTCGGCATCAACGGCAAGACCGGCGGGCAGTACGAGGGCAGCCAGGTCAGCGACCCGACGCGCTCGGTGCGGGTGCAGTTCATGTCGACCAACGCTGGCGACATGAGCTGGGAGTTCCACTCCAGCGCCGACCAGATCGAGGTCAACCCAGGGGCGGTGAACCAGATGATCTTCATTGCCCGTAACCCGACCAAGCACCCGATGAGCGCCCAGGCCATCCCCAGCATCACCCCGGCCGAGGCGGCGGCGTACTTCCACAAGACCGAATGCTTCTGCTTCACCCAGCAGGTGCTGCAGCCTGGCGAGCGCATCGAGATGCCGGTGCGTTTCATCGTCGACCGCGACCTGCCAGATTCGGTGAAACACCTGACCCTGGCCTACACCTTGTTCGACATCACCGCTCGCCACCCCCCGGTCGCCCAAGCCGCGACCGAGGGCGCCCGTTGAGGGAAGGAGATACGTCATGGCAAGCCACGAGCACTACTACGTACCGGCGCAGAGCAAGTGGCCGATAATCGCCACGATCGGCATGTTCATCACGGTGTTCGGCCTGGGCACCTGGTTCAACGACCTGAAGGCCGGCCACCCGGAGTCCCACGGGCCGCTGATCTTCTTCGTCGGTGCGTTGTTCCTGGCGTACATGCTGTTCGGCTGGTTCGGCGCGGTGGTCAAGGAGAGCCATGCCGGGTTGTACAGCGCGCAGATGGACCGCTCGTTCCGCTGGGGCATGAGCTGGTTCATCTTTTCCGAGGTGATGTTCTTCATGGCCTTCTTCGGCGCGCTGTTCTACGTGCGCGTGCTGGCCGGGCCGTGGCTGGGCGGCGAAGGGGCCAAGGGCGTGGCGCACATGCTCTGGCCCAGCTTCGAGTTCGCCTGGCCGCTGCTGCACACGCCAGACCCGAAACTGTTCCCGCCGCCCAAAGAGGTCATCGACCCGTGGCACCTGCCGTTGATCAACACCATCCTGCTGGTGAGCTCCAGCATCACCATCACCATTGCCCACCATGCCCTGCGCCGCGATCACCGTGGACCGCTGAAATTCTGGATGGCGCTGACCATTCTCCTGGGCATCAGCTTTATCACGTTGCAGGCCTACGAGTACCACGAGGCCTATACCAAGCTGGGGCTGACGCTGGGATCGGGGATCTATGGCGCGACGTTCTTCATGCTGACCGGCTTCCACGGTGCGCACGTGACCTTGGGCACGATCATCCTGATCGTGATGTTCGTGCGTATTTTGCGCGGGCACTTCAATCCGGAGAAACACTTCGGCTTCGAGGCGGCCAGCTGGTACTGGCACTTCGTCGATGTGGTCTGGGTGGGGTTGTTCATCTTTGTGTATGTGCTTTAGGGCAAGCGACACATGACCCTGTGGGAGCGGGTTTACCCGCGAATGCGATGGTGGATTTGACACCGTATTCGCGGGTAAACCCGCTCCCACAGGGATCCAGGTGATTTCAAAAAGGCGCGTGTGACACCAACTGCCCGCTGATCAAGCCCCAGGCCACCAGCCCGATGGTCAGGGCCGCCAGGGTGACACGCACGGTGAGGGCTTTGAGCAGCCGGGTCGACTGGTCGTCGTCCTTGACCAGGAACACCAGGCCACTGAACAGGCTGGCGACGGTGGCCAGCAGCATCAGGACTATCGCGGCCTTGAGCATGACGAGACTCCGGGGGGATGCGGTGATGAGTGCAAGTATAGCGTTCGACCTTGCGGGGCCCCGGTGAAGCCGTTTCGCCCCGGCTGGATCCCGACCCTGGTGGTGCTCGCGCTGCTGCCGGGGCTGATCGCGCTTGGCTTCTGGCAACTGGGCCGGGCCGACGACAAGCGCGCCCTGATGGACAGCTACGCCGAACGCCAGGTGGAGGCGCCACTGGCCGCCGCCCAGCTGGCCCAGTTGCCCGACCCTGCCTTCTTCCGTGTGCACCTTTATGGCCGTTTCGACGCCCGCCACAGCCTGCTGCTGGACAACCAGATGCGCGACGGCCAGGCCGGCGTCGAACTGCTGCAGCCCTTCCACGACCAGGCCAGCGGCCAGTGGCTGCTGGTCAATCGCGGCTGGTTACCCTGGCCCGATCGGCGGGTGCCAGTGCAGTTCGTTACACCCGATCAACCCCTGGCGCTGGATGCCTCGGTCTATGTGGCACCCGGCAAGACCTTCCAGCTGCACCCCGACCCCGCCGGCGGCCAGTGGCCGCATTTGCTGACTGCCGTCGACCCGGCCGGCCTCTGGCAACTGCTCGGGCGTGAAGGTTTCGCCCACGAGCTGCGCCTGGAGCCTGGGCCGGCCAGCTACCGACTGGGCTGGCCGGTGGTCGCCATGGGCCCGGAAAAGCACCTGGGCTATGCCGTGCAGTGGTTTGCCCTGGCCACCACGCTGGTGCTGCTTTACCTGTATTTCGGCTGGCACAACCACAACAAGGAGAACCGCCATGGCCGCCGCCACGAGTCCACTGAACGTGCCTGAAGGACGCAAGGCCCGCGGGCGCTTGCAGCTGCTGTTGATCCTGTTCGTCGTGCTGGGGCCGATGATCCTCGCCACCAGCATGTACAAACTGCAGTTCTGGGTGCCGGACGGGCGCAACTTCCATGGGGTGATGATCGGCAATGGCCAGAGCCGCGCCGACATTGGTATCGATGCCCAGGACGAGCGCTGGCAGCTGTTGGTCAGTGCCCCGCAGGCCTGCGCCGAGGACTGCCGCCAGCTGGTGTACCTGGCCCGGCAGATCCAGGTGGGCCTGGGCCGTGACGCCAGCCGCGCCAGCCATGCCCTGGCCGCCGCGCAGGCGCTCGATGCGGACTACCAGGCTGTGCTCGGTCGTGAATACCCACAGCTGCAACGCTACCCGCTGGATAGCCAGCGCTACCAACAGCAGGTCGGCGAGCCCGGCCCGCAGCTGTGGATCGTCGACCCCCACGGCAACCTGGTGCTGCGCTACGACGCCAAGGTCAACGGCAAGAAGGTGCTGGACGACCTGCGCCACCTGCTCAAGCTGTCCAACATTGGCTAGGAGCCTGCCATGGCCAGACCTGGATTTCGCCTTGCCGTGTTCGCCACCCTGCTGGCGTTGTTGGTGGTGCTGCTCGGCGCCTACACCCGCCTGACCCACGCCGGCCTTGGTTGCCCCGACTGGCCGGGTTGTTACGGCTTCATCAGCGTGCCCAAGAGCGAGGCGCAGTTGGCCCACGCCGAACTGCACTTCCCCGAGCACCCGGTGGAAGAGGCCAAGGGCTGGGCCGAGATGACCCACCGTTACTTCGCCGGCAGCCTGGCGCTGGTGATCGCCCTGCTGGCCTTCCAGGCTGTGCGCCGGCATGCCCGCGATGGCCAGCCTTATCGGCTGCCGCTGCTGTTGCTGGCGGTGGTACTGGCCCAGGCGGCCTTCGGCATGTGGACGGTGACGCTCAAGCTGTGGCCGCAGGTGGTCACCGCGCACCTGCTCGGCGGGTTCACCACCCTGAGCCTGCTTTTCCTGCTATCCCTGCGTCTATCCCGGGCCTTTGCGCCACTCCCTAAATTGCCTTTGAGCCTGCGCCGGATAGCCGCCCTGGCCTTGCTGGTGGTGATCGGCCAGATCGCCCTGGGGGGTTGGGTGAGTGCCAACTATGCGGCGGTGGCCTGTATCGACCTGCCCACCTGCCACGGCCAGTGGTGGCCGGCGGCGGACTTCAGCAACGGCTTCCACCTTACCCAGCATGTCGGCCCCAACTACCTGGGCGGGCAGCTGGACAGCGATGCGCGCACGGCGATCCATATCAGCCATCGCCTGGGCGCGTTGCTGGTGACGGCGGTGCTGCTGCTGCTCGGCTGGAAGCTCCAGCGCCATGGCCTGAGCGGCCTGGCGCGCCTGGTGTTGCTGGCCCTGGGGCTGCAATTGAGCCTTGGCATCAGCAACGTGCTGCTGCACCTGCCGCTGGCCGTGGCGGTGGCGCATAACGCCGGCGGCGCCCTGCTGCTGTTGAGCATGGTGCTGGTGAACTACCGCATCCGCGTGGCCGACAAGGTGCGCGCAGGCCAAGGTTGGCGCCTGACCCCGGTCACTGGCGTGGGCCTCACCCATCACATGAGGAACGATTCGTGGCGACGCTTCTGAGCGCTGAGCGACAGCGCGCCGGTTGGCGCGACTACCTGGAACTGACCAAGCCTAAGGTGGTGGTGCTGATGCTGATCACCTCGCTGGTGGGCATGTTCCTCGCCACCCGTGCCGGCGTGGCCTGGAGCGTGCTGCTGTTCGGCAACCTGGGCATCGCCCTGTGCGCGGGCGGCGCGGCGGTGGTCAACCATGTGCTGGACCGGCGCATCGACGCACTGATGGCCCGCACCCACAAACGCCCGTTGGCCCAGGGCCGGGTGGCGCCGCTGCCAGCGCTGTGCTTCGCCGCGCTGCTGGCGATGTCGGGGATGGGCTTGCTGCTGGCCTTCACCAATGCACTGACCGCCTGGCTGACCCTGGCCTCGCTGCTGGGCTATGCGGTGCTCTACACCGGCTTTCTCAAGCGTGCCACGCCGCAGAACATCGTGATCGGTGGCCTGGCCGGCGCGGCCCCGCCGCTGCTGGGGTGGGTGGCGGTCAGCGGGCATGTGAGTGCCGAGCCGCTGTTGCTGGTGCTGATCATCTTCGCCTGGACCCCACCGCATTTCTGGGCCCTGGCCATTCACCGTAGGGGCGAGTACGAAAAAGCGGATATTCCGATGCTGCCGGTGACCCATGGCGAGCGTTACACGGCCTTGCATATCCTGCTGTACACCTTGATTTTACTGGCGGTGAGCCTGCTGCCCTATGCCATCCACATGAGCGGGCCGCTGTACCTGGCCTGTGCCCTGGGGCTGGGCCTGCGCTTCCTGCACTGGGCTTGGGTGTTGTACCGTGGCACCCGGCCGCACGCGGCGATCAATACGTTCAAGTACTCTATCGGCTACCTGTTCGCCCTGTTCATCGCCCTGCTCGTTGACCACTACTTGTTGCTGAACCTATGACCCGAACCCAGAAAACCGTATTCATCCTTGTTGCCCTGGTCGCGCTGATCATGGGCCTGACCGTCAACAAGGTGCTCAGTGACCGGGGGCAGTTGAACCCCACTGAATTGATCGACGCCGGCATCATCCTGCTGCCGCAAAGCCGCACCGTGCCGGATGTGTCGATGACCGACCAGAATGGCCAGCCCGTTGCGATGGACCAGCTCAAGGGCAAGTGGTCGCTGCTGTTCTTCGGCTACACCTACTGCCCGGACATCTGCCCGACCACCCTCGCCCAGTTGCGCCAGGTGAAGAGCGAGCTGCCGAAAGAGGCGTGGGAGCGCTTGCAGGTGGTGCTGGTGAGCGTCGACCCGAACCGCGACACGCCGAACCAGCTCAAGCAGTACCTGGGCTATTTCGACAAGGATTTCGTCGGGGTGGCGGGGACTATCGAGGATACCCAGAAGCTGGCCAACGGCCTGAGCATTCCGTTCATTCCGGCCGATACCAGCAAGCCGGGCTACACCGTGGATCACAGCGGCAACCTGGCGGTCGTGGGGCCGGATGGGCGCCAGCGCGGGTTCATTCGTGCGCCGTTCAACAACCAGAAGCTGGTGGCGCAGTTGCCGGGGCTGGTCAAGCGGGATTGAGGTAGACCTCAAAAGCTTCGCGGGTAAACCCGCTCCCACAGGTTATTGTGGGAGCGGGTTTACCCGCGAAGAATCCAGCGCGAAAGGTCGGCTTAGAACGCCGGAACCACAGCGCCTTTGTACTTCTCGGTGATGAACTGCTTCACCTCAGGCGAGTGCAGCGCCGCAGCCAGTTTCTTCATGGCGTCGGAGTCTTTGTTGTCCGGGCGGGCAACCAGGATGTTCACGTACGGCGAGTCGCTGCCTTCGATGGCCAGCGCGTCCTTCTCAGGGTTGAGCTTGGCTTCCAGCGCGTAGTTGGTGTTGATCAGGGCCGCATCGACCTGGGTCAGCACGCGCGGAATGGTGGCCGCTTCCAGCTCACGGAATTTCAGGCCCTTGTCGTTGCCGGTGATGTCTTTCACGGTCGACAGGATGTTCTTGTTGTCCTTGAGCTTGATCACACCGGCCTTGTCCAGCAGCAGCAGGGCGCGGCCGCCGTTGGTGGCGTCGTTGGGGATGACCACGGTGGCGCCGGAGGCCAGCTCGTCGAGCTTCTTGACCTTGGCCGAGTACACGCCCAGCGGCTCGATGTGCACACCGGTGACGCTGACCAGGTTGGTCTTCTTGGCCTTGTTGAACTCATCCAGGTACGGCTGGTGCTGGAAGAAGTTGGCGTCCAGGCGCTTTTCGGCCACCTGCACGTTCGGCTGGATGTAGTCGGTGAATTCCTTGACCTTCAGCTCCACGCCCTCTTTCGCCAGTTGTGGTTTGACGAAGTTGAGGATCTCGGCGTGCGGCACCGGGGTGGCGGCGACGGTCAGGGTTTCGGCGTGGGCCGAGAAGGCCGCGACGGCGGCGACAACAGCAAGCAGCTTCTTCATTGATCACTCCTTGTGAGGGCCGCGACGGCCCCCGAACGGGTCGGCCGGGCCGACCCCATTGGGGTTACTTACGGGAAAAATGCACAACCAGTTTGTCGCCGATCATCTGCAGGACTTGAACCAGGATGACCAGCAGCACCACGGTGACGATCATCACGTCGGTCTGGAAGCGCTGGTAGCCGAAGCGGATCGACAGGTCGCCCAGGCCGCCGGCGCCAACCACACCAGCCATGGCCGTGTAGGACACCAGGGTGATGGCGGTGACGGTGGTGGCGGCGATGATGCCCGGCATGGCTTCAGGCAGCACCGCCTTGAAGATGATCTGGCGGGTGGTGGCGCCCATCGACTGGGTTGCCTCGATGATGCCGCGGTCCACTTCGCGCAGCGCGGTTTCCACCAGGCGGGCGAAGAATGGCGTGGTCCCCACCACCAGCGGCGGGATGGCCCCGGCGACGCCCAGCGAGGTGCCGGTGATCAGCACCGTGGCGGGGATCATCACGATCAGCAGGATGATGAACGGCAGCGAGCGCACGATGTTGACGATGGTCGCCATCACCGCATAGATCTGCTTGTGCTCGAACATCTGCCGTGGCCCGAACAGGAACAGCAGCACGCCCAGGGGCAGGCCCAGCAGCACGGTGAACACCAGCGAGGTGAACAGCATGATCAGGGTGTCGCCGGTGGCCAGCCAGATTTCGGCCCAGTCGACGTTGGCAAAGAAATTCAGGGCGTCCATCAACGCAGTACCTCCATATGTACGTCAGCTGCAGTGAAGCGGGCGAATGCCGCGTCCATGTCTCCGCCGATCAGGGCGAGGGTCAGCTGGCCATAGGGGATGTCCTTGATGCGGTCGATGCGCCCGGCAAGGATGCTGTAGTCGACCCCGGTTTCGCGGGCCACGGTGCCCAGCAGCGGTGCATAGGTGGCATCGCCCTGGAAGGTCAGGCGCACGATGCGCCCCGGCACATGGGCGAAGTCGTCGCGCTGGTCGTTCTCGTCGACCTGCTCGTCCTCCTGGACGAAACGCTTGGTGGTGGCGTGCTGCGGGTGCAGGAACACCTCGGCCACCGGGCCGTGCTCGACGATCTGCCCGGCATCCATCACCGCCACGCGGTCGCAGACCCGGCGGATCACGTCCATCTCGTGGGTGATCAGCACGATGGTCAGCTTGAGTTCGCGGTTGATCTCGGCCAGCAGTTGCAGCACCGAGGCGGTGGTTTGTGGGTCGAGGGCACTGGTGGCCTCGTCGCACAGCAGGATCTTGGGGTTGGTGGACAGGGCGCGGGCAATGCCGACGCGCTGCTTTTGCCCGCCCGACAGCTGTGCCGGGTACTTCTTGGCGTGCTCCGAAAGGCCGACGCGGGCCAGCAGCTCGCTCACGCGCTTGTCGATCGCGGCGCGGGGCAGCTCGCCCGCCAGTACCAGCGGCAGGGCGACGTTGTCGGCGACGGTCTTGGAGGCCAGCAGGTTGAAGTGCTGGAAGATCATCCCGACCTGCTGGCGGAAGCGGCGCAGCTGGTTGGCATCGAAGGCGGTGACGTCTTCACCGTCGACGATGATCTTGCCGCCGCTCGGGGCCTCGAGGCGGTTGATCAGGCGCAGCATGGTGCTCTTGCCGGCGCCGGAGTGGCCGATCAGGCCGAACACCTGGCCATCTTCGATGGTCAGGCTGGTCGGGTTCAGGGCCGGGATATCCCTACCGGCGACGCGGTAGGTCTTATGGACGTTTTGAAACTCGATCACTGAGCGAACCTTGTGGGGCGCATGGAATTTGGGTCAGCGGTTAGCTGGGGTCGCGCATTTTAGCCTTTTCCCATAGGCGTTCTTAGCATTTATTTGTGATCTGTCCAATCCGTTGGGCATAACGCGACAACCGGCAATCCTGATTGAACGCTCGCCAAGCCCTCCCAGTCACTAGTTGA
Organism: Pseudomonas sp. ES1; assembly: GCF_050586605.1. Classification (NCBI taxonomy): domain Bacteria; kingdom Pseudomonadati; phylum Pseudomonadota; class Gammaproteobacteria; order Pseudomonadales; family Pseudomonadaceae; genus Pseudomonas; species Pseudomonas sp. ES1. The sequence continues at coordinate 148,332 of NZ_JBOBDM010000002.1, forward strand.
ACAAGCCCTTACGGGCAGCCTGAAGACTGATGAGGAGAGCCGAACATGGCCAGCAAGAAAGCGCCGCAGCCGCGTGAAAGCCAGGTAGCGGGCACCGATACTCCCGACCGGGCCAATACCAATGCCAAGTTGCAGAGCCTGGAAGCGTTTCGCAGCGATGCCACGGGGCAGGCGCTGCGCACCAACCAGGGCGTCAAGGTCGCCGACAACCAGAACAGCCTCAAGGCTGGCGCGCGTGGGCCGTCGCTGCTCGAAGACTTCATCATGCGCGAGAAGATCACCCACTTCGACCATGAGCGTATCCCCGAACGTATCGTCCACGCTCGGGGTGCCGGCGCCCATGGCTACTTTCAAAGCTATGGCTGCCATGCCGAGCTGACCAAGGCCGGCTTCCTGCAGGACCCGGAGAAGATCACCCCGGTGTTCGTGCGTTTTTCCACCGTGCAGGGGCCGCGCGGTTCGGGCGATACCGTGCGTGATGTGCGCGGCTTTGCGGTGAAGTTCTACACCGACGAAGGCAACTTCGACCTGGTTGGCAACAACATGCCGGTGTTCTTCATCCAGGACGCGATCAAGTTCCCCGACTTCGTGCATGCAGTGAAGCCCGAGCCGCACAACGAGATGCCCACCGGCGGCTCGGCCCATGACACGTTCTGGGACTTCGTCTCGCTGGTGCCAGAGACGGCGCACATGGTCATCTGGGCCATGTCCGACCGCGCCATCCCGCGCAGCCTGCGGATGATGGAGGGCTTTGGCGTGCACACCTTCCGCCTGGTCAATGCCGACGGCGTGGCCAGCTTCGTCAAGTTCCACTGGAAGCCTCGCCAGGGCGTGCATTCGTTGCTGTGGGACGAGGCACAGAAGCTGGCCGGCAAGGACGCCGATTACCACCGCCGCGACCTGTGGGAGGCCATCGAGACCGGTAATTGCCCCGAATGGGAGCTGGGCGTGCAGGTCGTTGCCGAGGCCGATGAGCACAAGTTCGAGTTCGACCTGCTCGACCCGACCAAGCTGATCCCCGAGGAGCTGGTGCCGGTGACCCCGCTGGGCAAGATGGTGCTCGATCGCAACCCGGACAATTTCTTTGCCGAGGTGGAGCAGGTTGCCTTTTGCCCCGGGCATATCGTGCCGGGCATCGATTTCAGCAATGACCCCTTGCTGCAGGGCCGGCTGTTCTCCTACACCGACACGCAGATCAGCCGCCTCGGTGGACCGAACTTCCACGAAATCCCGATCAACCGGCCAATCGCGCCCAACCACAGCAGCCAGCGCGATGCCATGCACCGCATGACCCTCGACAAGGGCCGCGCCGCCTACGAGCCGAACAGCATCGATGGTGGCTGGCCGAAAGAGACGCCGCCCGCTGCCCAGCAAGGTGGCTTCGAGAGTTATCAGGAACGCATCGACGCGAACAAGATCCGCCAGCGCAGCACGTCGTTCGCTGACCACTTCTCCCAGGCACGGCTGTTCTTCCAGAGCATGAGCGCGAGCGAGCAGCAGCACATCATCAAGGCCTACAGCTTCGAGCTGGGCAAGGTGGAGCGTGAAGCGATCCGGGTGCGGGAGGTGAACGAAATACTCGCCAACATTGATCTGCAGCTGGCGGCGGCGGTGGCAAGCAACCTCGGGCTGCCGGCGCCCAAGGCAGGGACGGTCAAGGTAAAAGCCGGCAAGCCGGTGCAGTCAAAGGCTTTGAGCCAGATGAATCACCCGGGGAGCATTGGTATCAAGGGGCGCAAGGTCGCCGTGCTGGTGGCCAATGGCGTGGACGGCGCCAGCGTCGACAAGGTGGTCAAGGCCCTGGAGGCGCAGAGTGCCCGGCCCATGTTGCTGGGGCCGACTGCGGCGCCGGTGAAGACCACTGATGGCCAGCTGTTGCCGGTGGATGCCGCCATGGAGGGCATGCCGTCGGTCATGTTCGACGGGGTGTGGGTGCCGGCTGGCAAGGCTTCGCTGGAAGCGCTGCAGGGCAGTGGTGTGGCCAGGCATTTCCTGCTGGAGGCTTACAAGCACCTCAAGCCCATGGGGTTGGCCGCGGACGGCAAGCTGCTGTTGAACACATTGGGGTTGAAGGAGGATGCGGGATTGTTGCTGGGGGATCAGCAGAAGGTGTTCGAGCAGTTCTTCAAGGCTGTTGAAGGGCACCGGGTGTGGGGGCGGGAGGCGGCTGCCGAATCTGTGCCGGCCTAGGGGGCGGGCTGCTTTGCAGCCCATCGCCGGCAAGCCGGCTCCCACAGGTTGCAGGTGATCCCTGTGGGAGCCGGCTTGCCGGCGATGAGGCCCTGACAGGCTTACTGCTGATGGGGGATCAATACCACCTGCGCCGGCAGCGAACGCTGGATCTCGTGCTTCTGGTTCAGCACGAAGCCACTGTCGAGCTTGTGCACGCGCTTGTGCAGCAGCGTCTTGAGCCAGGGCGCATCCTGGGTGCGGGGCACCTGGAACACCACGTCGCACTGGTAGTTCACCACGTCGGCGGCGATGTCATCGAGCTGGCGGCGCAGGGCGCGGCTGTCGGTGGTCTTCAGGGCGACCACGGTGCTCGGAGCGGTCGGGTCGAGCAGCCGGGCCTTGGGTTGTGCCGCAGCGGCCTTGAGGGCAGCTTCGGCCTTTTCCAGCTCGGCCTTGCGTGCATGGGCCATGGTGTCGCCACCGGTCACGGCCGGTGCTTGCGGCATAAGTGCACGGGCGCGGGCCAGCGCGGTGGCGGCGGCATTCACATCGCCTTTCTGCAGGACGATCTGGCTTCGGCGCAAATACGCTTCGGCCAGCTGGCGCTGGTGGGACTCCAGGCGCGCATCGTCGGGTGCCTGGGCTTGCAGGGCGGCGAGTTGATCTTCGGCAGTGGCCAGCTCATTGCTGGCGATGTTCTGCTCCAGCTGCTGCCAGGCATCCGGTTGGGCAGGCGCGGCCGGCTGCTCGGCGGGCGTGCTGGCGCAGGCCGTCAGGAACAGGGAAAACGCGGCAACAAGCAGATAACGTGAGGCGAACGGCTTCATTCCTGCGACTCTCTATTTGCGCAAAAAGCGAGCAAGTCTACACCCAGGTGCGCACGCTCGAAAATAGGTCTGATTGACCTTGAACCTGCGTAAAGGTTGCAGGCTGCGTTGGTTCACAGCCTGATTTTTCAGCGCTTTGGCAACGCCAGGCTCAGCAAGAATAGCACCGCCGCGCAGACCACGATCGACGGCCCGGCGGGGGTGTCCTTGAACCACGACATGGCCAACCCCCCGCACACGGCCGTGACCCCCAGCAGGCTGGCGCCCAGGGCCATCTGTTCCGGTGAGCGGGCGTGACGCTGTGCCGCGGCCGCGGGGATGATCAGCAGCGAGGTGATCAGCAGCACGCCGACAATCTTCATCGCTACCGCGATCACTACGGCGATCAGCAGCATCAACGCCAGGCGCAGGCCCGCCACGGGCAGCCCTTCGACCATCGCCAGCTCCTCGTGCACGGTGACTGCCAGCAAGGGGCGCCAGAACATCGCCAGCAGCACCAGCACCAGCGCGCTGCCGCCGAGGATCCAGGCCAGGTCGGTGGTGCTGATCGCCAGCAGGTCACCGAACAGGTAGGCCATCAGGTCGATCCGCACGTCGTGCATGAAGCTCAGCGCCACCAGCCCCAGCGACAGGGTGCTGGGGGCGAGGATGCCGAGAAGGGTGTCGGACGCCAGCGGCTGGCGCTGTTGCAGCGTCACCAGCAGGAGCGCCAGCAACAGGCAGCCGACCGTCACCGCCAACGCCGGGCTGACATCCAGGGCCAGACCCAGCGCCACGCCGAGCAGCGCGGCATGGGACAGGGTGTCGCCGAAATAGGCCATGCGCCGCCACACCACGAACGAGCCGAGGGGGCCGGCCACCAGCGCCAGCGCCAGGCCGGCAAGCAAGGCATACAGAAGAAAATCAGCCATGCTTGCAGTGCTCTCCGTGAACATGGGCGCCAGGGGCGATCACTGCGCCGTGCAGGTCGTGGCTGTGATCGTGATGGTGGTGGTAGACGGCCAAGCTCTTGGCGTTCTGGCCGAACAGCTCGACGAACGCCGGGTCGCCGCTGACCTGCTCTGGGTGGCCCGAGCAGCAGACGTGGCGGTTGAGGCAGACCACCTGGTCGGTGGTGCTCATCACCAGGTGCAGATCGTGGCTGACCATCAGCACGCCGCAGCCATGGCGATCGCGCAAGCGGGTGATGAGGTTGTACAGCTCGGTCTGGCCGACCACGTCGACACCCTGCACCGGCTCGTCCAGCACCAGCAGCTCGGGCTCGCGCAGCAGCGCGCGGGCCAGCAGCACACGCTGCATCTCGCCGCCGGAGATGGTCTGGATCGGGCTGTCGATCACCTGCTCGGCACCGACTTCCTGCAACGCCGACAAGGCTGCCGCGCGGTCTACCCCGGGCACCAGGCGCAGGAAGCGCAGCACCGACAGCGGCAGCGTCGGGTCTACCTGGATTTTCTGCGGCATGTAGCCGATGCGCAGTTTGGGCTTGCGCCAGACTTTGCCGCGGTGCGGCTTGAGCAGCCCCAGCACGGCGCGCACCAGGGTGGTCTTGCCGGCACCGTTGGGGCCGATCAGGGTGACGATCTGTTTCGGTGCCACCGCCAGGTCGATGCTGTCGAGCACCGCTTCACCACCGAAGCTGACGCCGACCTGCTCAAGTCGGATCAGGGCGTCGCTCATGCCGCGCCCCGGCAGTTGGCGCACAGGCCGACGATTTCCACAGTCTGGGTTTCTACGCTGAAGCCCACGCCCTTGGCGCTGGCGATGATCGCGTCGCTGATGCTGTCCTGCTCCAGCTCGATGGCCACGTGGCACTCGCGGCAGATCAGGAACTGGCCTTGGTGCGCGTGCTCGGGGTGGCTGCAGCCGATGAAGGCGTTGAGCGAGGCGATGCGGTGCACCAGGCCGTTGTCGAGCAGGAAGTCGAGGGCGCGGTACACGGTCGGCGGCGCCGCACGGCGGCCATCCTGCTCGCTGAGCACGGCGAGGATGTCGTAGGCACCCAGCGGCTTGTGGCTCTGCCACACCAGCTCCAGCACGCGCCGGCGCAAGGCGGTCAGGCGCAGGCCCTGACGGGTGCACAACGTGTCGGCCTCGGCCAGTGCGCTGTGCACGCAGTGGGAGTGATCGTGGGGGCGGTGGGCCAGCGGCGTGATGGACATGGGCAGCGACGGTTCAGGATGGAGACGTTATTATGTTACCTGTTTCTGACGAGCCGAGTAGCCACCGTGTCCCGATTCCTTGCCCTGTTTGTCGCTTTCATCGCCTGTTCGGCCCAGGCCGACGTGCGCGTGCTGACCAGCATCAAGCCCCTGCAACAGATTGCCGCTGCGGTGCAGGACGGTGTCGGCAGCCCGGATGTGCTGCTGCCGCCGGGCGCCTCCCCGCATCACTACGCGCTGCGCCCGTCTGACGTGCGCAAGGTTGGCGATGCCGACCTTTTGTACTGGATCGGCCCGGACATGGAGAGCTTCCTGCCCCGCGTGCTGGGTAGCCGCGGCAAGCCCACCGTGGCCGTGCAGTCGCTGGCTGGCATGCAGCTGCGTCATTTCGGTGAGGACAGCCATTCTCACGACGAAGACGACCACGACGATCACGACCATGACCACCGCCCGGGCAGCCTCGATGCACACCTGTGGCTGTCGTCGGTCAACGCGCGGGTGATCGCGACGAAGATGGCCAGTGACCTGGCGGCGGCCGACCCGGCCAATGCGGCCCGTTACCAGGGCAACCTGAAAGCCTTCGTCGAGCGCCTGGATGCCCTGGACCTGCGCATCAAGCAGCGCGTGGCGGGGATCGCCGGCAAGCCGTATTTCGTATTCCATGAAGCGTTCGACTACTTCGAGGCCAACTATGGCCTCAAGCACACCGGCGTGTTCAGTGTCGCTGCCGAAGTGCAGCCGGGCGCGCAGCACGTCGCCGCGATGCGCAAGCGCCTGCAGGAAGTGGGCAAGACGTGTGTGTTCAGCGAGCCGCCGCTGCGCCCGCGCCTGGCCGAGACGCTGACGGCGGGGCTGCCGGTACGCCTGGCTGAGCTGGATGCCCTGGGCGGCACCGATCCGGTGGACGCCAAGGGCTATGAGCGCTTGCTGGAGAAGCTGGGTGGCGATCTGGCGGGCTGTTTGGAGCAGCTCTAGCGCCTGGATCGGCCCTTTCGCGGGTAAACCCGCTCCCACAGGGATGGCATGCTCCTGTGCAAGCAAGTGCCCGCTGAGTGCTCGGTCCCTGTGGGAGCGGGTTTACCCGCGAAGATGCCGACGCGGTTACAAGGCGAACGGCAGCTTCAACGCCACCTGCTGGCGCTGCGCCAAGCGTACTTCGAACTCGCTTGGGTCATGGATCATCACGTCCATCCCGGCAAACGCCTGCGCGGCAATCAGGCGCGATAGCCAGAAGCGCACGCACGCCAGGCGCAACATCTGTGGCCACAGTTCGGCTTCGGCCGCGGTGAATGGCCGCAGCGCCGCATAGGCGCCCAGCAGCGCCTGGGCGCGGGGCAGGTCGAGGCCGCTGTGCTCGTCCAGGCACCAGTCGTTCACGGTGATGGCGATGTCATACAGCATTGGCCCGGAGCAGGCGTTGTAGAAGTCGATCACACCGGTCAGGTGAGTGCCTTCGAACATCACGTTGTCGCGGAACAGGTCGGCGTGCAGGTTGGCCTTGGGCAAGGCGAGGATCTGCGCCTTGTGCGCGGTGATTTCATCCAGCGCCGGTTGCAGCAGTTGCGCCTGCTCGGGGTTCAAGCCCGGCAGCAGCTCGGCACCGGACGCCAGCATCCAGTCCAGGCCACGGTCGGTACGGCGCTCGATGATGTGCTCGCGGGTTGCCAGGTGGATATGCGCGAGCAATTCACCCACTTGGGCGCAGTGCTGGTTGTTCGGTGCTTTCACGTGCTTGCCCGACAGCCGCGGCTGCAGCAGTGCCGGCTTGCCGCACAGCTCGCGCAGGCCATTGCCGTCGCGATCACGCAGGGCATAGGGCACGGGCATGTCGGCTGTGTGCAGCACATCGAGCAGCTCGATGAAAAACGGCATGTCTTCCACCGGCCCACGCTCGACCAGTGTCAGCACGTATTCCCCTTGTTCCAGGCTGACGAAGAAATTGCTGTTCTCGGTGCCGGCGGCAATGCCCTGGAAGTCGAGCAGACGGCCCAGCTCGTAGGGCGCCAGAAAGGTTTCCAGCTCAGGCCGGGACACAGGGGTGAAGACTGACATGTTGAAAAATTGCCCATGCGGGCACTTCCGCCGGGAAGCGCCTGGTTGATAAGAACGATACGCGTTACTGGCTTACCACTCGAAGACCTTCCAGGCCGGGATCAGCATGTCCGGCTGGTCGGAACGAATGAAGTTGGCATCGCTGCCATCCGCGCGTACCAGGAAATAAGGCTTGCCGTTTTTCGGCGTGATCTTGATCGCATACAGGAAGCCGTTTTGCCGGTATTCCTGGATGGTTTTGTCGCCTTCCGTGCGAATGGTCACATCGGGATCTGCCGATGGGGCGTCGTCCGCCGCCAGGGTGACGACTGGCATGGTTGCCAACAGGCCGAGCACTAACAGGCGATTCAATGTACGCATGATAACCTAGTCCCTTTGTCGTCAATGATTCTGGCTATTCTAGCGCCGGACCCGTCGAAAAGGTTGATTCTCCTCATGAGCCAAGCGCCCCTCGTCCTGGTGGACGGTTCCTCCTACCTCTACCGTGCCTTCCACGCGCTGCCGCCGTTGACCACTTCCAAAGGCCTGCCCACCGGCGCGGTCAAGGGCGTGCTGAACATGCTCAAGAGCCTGCGCAAGCAATACCCCGACAGCCTGTTCGCGGTGGTGTTCGATGCCAAGGGCGGGACCTTCCGCGACGCCATGTTCGCCGAGTACAAGGCCAACCGCCCAAGCATGCCCGACGACCTGCGGGTGCAGGTCGAGCCGCTGCATGCCAGCGTGCGTGCCCTGGGCTACCCGCTGCTGTGTGTCGAGGGTGTGGAGGCCGATGACGTGATCGGTACCCTGGCCCGCAGCAGCGCGGCCGCCGGCCGGCCGGTGATCATCTCGACCGGCGACAAGGACATGGCCCAGCTGGTGGACGGCCACGTTACGCTGGTCAACACCATGACCGGTAGCGTGCTGGACGTGGCTGGCGTGCACGAGAAGTTTGGCGTCGGTCCCGAACACATCATCGACTTCCTCGCCCTGATGGGCGATAAGGTCGACAACATCCCCGGCGTACCGGGTGTTGGCGAGAAGACCGCGGTGGGCCTGCTGACCGGTATCGGTGGCGGGCTGAGCGATGTGTACCAGAACCTGGACAAGGTCGCGGGCCTGGCCATTCGCGGGGCCAAGACCCTGGCCGCCAAGCTTGAGGAGCATCGCGACGCGGCCTTCCTTTCCTACGAGCTGGCCACCATCAAGTGCGATGTGGAGCTGGATGTCGAGGTTGACGCCCTGGTTTGCGGCGAGCCGGACCGTGAAGCCTTGCTGGCGTTGTACACCGAGATGGAGTTCAAGAGCTGGGTCGCCGAGGTGCAGCGTGATGCTGCCCAGGCAGCTCCCAAGGGCGCCGTCACTGGCACTGCCAGTGTGGTCGAGGCACCCGCGGCCAAGGTCGAGCCGCAGTACGAAACCATCCTTGACCAGGCGCGTTTCGACGCCTGGCTGGAGAAGCTGCGCCAGGCACCGCTGTTCGCCTTCGACACCGAAACCACCGGCCTCGATGCGCAGAAGGCGCAACTGGTCGGCCTGTCGTTCGCCATCGAACCCAATGTGGCCGCCTACGTGCCCCTGGCCCACGACTATGAAGGCGCGCCTGCCCAGCTGGACCGCGAGGCGGTGCTGCAGGCGCTCAAGCCGCTGCTGGAGGACCCGGGCAAAGGCAAGATCGGCCAGAACGCCAAGTACGACATCAACATCCTGGCCAACGGCAGCCCGGCCATCCAAATGCGCGGCGTGGCCTACGACACCATGCTCGAGTCCTACGTGCTCAATTCCACCGCCAGCCGTCACGACATGGACAGCCTGGCGCAGAAGTACCTGGACCACACCACCATCAGCTTCGAAGACATCGCCGGCAAGGGCGCCAAGCAGCTGACCTTCAACCAGATCCCGCTGGAGAAGGCCGGCCCCTACGCCGCCGAGGACGCCGACATCACCCTGCGCCTGCACCATGCGTTGCAGGCGCGGTTGGCCGAAACCCCGAGCGTGCTGCCGGTGCTGATGGATATCGAGATGCCGCTGGTGCCGGTGCTGGCGAAGATCGAGCGCCAGGGCGCGTTGGTCGATGCCGCGTTGCTGGGGGTGCAGAGCGGTGAGCTGGGGGCGAAGATGGTCGAGCTGGAGCGCGAGGCGTTCGCGCTGGCCGGCGAGGAATTCAACCTGGGCTCACCCAAGCAACTGGGGGTGATCCTTTACGACAAGCTGGGCATGCCGGTGCTGAGCAAGACCGCCAAGGGCCAGCCCTCCACCGCCGAAGCCGTGCTGGACGACCTGGCCGAGCAAGGCTACCCGCTGCCCAAGGTGCTGATGCAGTACCGCAGCCTGAGCAAGCTCAAGAGCACCTACACCGACAAGCTGCCGGGGCAGATCAACCCGCGTACCGGGCGTGTGCATACCTCTTACCAGCAGGCGGTCGCCGCCACCGGGCGTCTGTCGTCCAGCGACCCGAACCTGCAGAACATTCCCGTGCGCACCGCCGAAGGCCGACGCATCCGCCAGGCCTTTGTCGCAAGCCCCGGCTACAAGCTGCTGGCGGCGGACTATTCGCAGATCGAGCTGCGCATCATGGCCCACCTGGCCAAGGATGAGGGGCTGTTGCACGCGTTCCGTAATGACCTGGACGTGCACCGCGCCACCGCCGCCGAAGTCTTCGGCGTGGCGCTGGATCAAGTCACCACCGACCAGCGCCGCAGCGCCAAGGCGATCAACTTCGGCCTGATCTACGGCATGAGCGCATTCGGCCTGGCCAAGCAGATCGGCGTCGACCGCAAACAGTCCCAGGACTACATCGACCGCTACTTCGCCCGTTACCCGGGCGTGCTGGCCTATATGGAACGCACCCGCGCCCAGGCGGCCGAGCAAGGCTTCGTCGAAACCTTGTTCGGGCGCCGCCTGTACTTGCCGGACATCAACGCCAAGAACCCGGCCCTGCGCAAAGGCGCCGAACGCACTGCGATCAACGCGCCGATGCAAGGCACTGCGGCGGACATCATCAAGCGCGCCATGGTGGCGGTGGACAACTGGTTGACCGACAGCGGGCTGGATGCGCGGGTGATCCTGCAGGTGCACGACGAACTGGTGCTGGAAGTGCGCGAGGGCCTGGTGGAGCAGGTCAAAGATGAAATTCGCGGCTACATGAGTGGCGCCGCCGAGCTGGACGTGCCGCTGCTGGTGGAAGTGGGCGTCGGTTCGAATTGGGACGAAGCTCACTAAACGCGGGCTGAAAGCTGTGTAGGATCTGCGGCGTGGTGTCGCGGGTCCTGGCCTTAGATCGGCTGGTTCATGAAACTATTTCAAATAGTTTTGAGGGCCTCGGAACTAATCCGGTGAACCGCCACTCAGAGTAACTGAATGGCTGGTGAAGCCTTTCGATGCTCCTATGTTGTGTTAAGTGTTGGCAGATATCTGGACCCCGCCCTAGCGGTCCGGACTTAGACCCCGAACTTCCCCCTCCCCATACGAAGTCCGGGGTTTTTTTTGCCCGCAATTCAGCGTTTGCGGGGGCATCGTGGGGCCGGCGCACCGCCGCTCCCACGCACCCAGCTCGAAAGCACTCACGCCACCGGCTTGTCTTCCAGCTCCATCCAGTCCGCCAGCACGCGGTAAGCCTCTTCCAGGCCCAGGCGCTTGGGCGCCGAGAACAGCTGGATGGTGGTGCTGTCGCCCCAGCCCTTGCGAATTTCCGACTGCACCTTGAGCAGGGTGTTCTTGCCGGCACCGTGGGTCAGCTTGTCGGCCTTGGTCAACAGGATGTGCATGGGCATGCGGCTGGCCTTGGCCCAGTCGAGCATCATCTTGTCGAAGTCGGTCATCGGGTGGCGCACGTCCATCATCAGGATCACCCCGCGCAGGCACTCGCGGCTGCCCAGGTAGGCTTCCAGGTGCTTTTGCCAGTGCTGCTTGAGCGGGATCGGCACTTTTGCATAACCGTAGCCCGGCAGGTCGACCAAACGCCGTTCATCGTCCAGACTGAAGAAATTCAACAGCTGGGTGCGGCCTGGGGTCTTGGAAGTCCGCGCCAGGCTGGCATGGGTCAGGGTGTTGAGGGCGCTGGATTTGCCGGCATTGGAACGGCCGGCGAAGGCCACCTCGTAACCCTGGTCTTCAGGGCATTGTTCGACCTTGGCGGCGCTGAGGGCGAAGGTGGCTTTCTGGCAGAGGCCGAGGATGGGGTTCTTGACTTGCATGGGATATCCGATGTGGGTGTTGCCCGGCACTGGAACGGTTGGCCCAGGCGCGGCAAGCGGTGTCGTTTCCGTTTGGATGACGGAAGTATATAATGCCCCAGTTTTTGTGTGCTCATTCTCCCAGCGAAGGAGAACGGGCATGGGGTGCCGAACAATAGCTCGCGCAACAGAACGCAGCGCGGCCCCCAACCCTGTCAGGTCGTTCCGCATGGCGAAATGGCTGCTTGCTGTCGGTATGTTCCTGCCGTATTTCAGCGCACAGGCTACACAGGATCCCGAGGCGTTGTACAACCGCACGTGTGCGGCCTGTCACGCCGGACAGTTGCCACAGGCCCCCAAACGGGGTGACCGGGCGGCCTGGGAGCCAAGGCTGGCGCAAGGCATGGCGCAACTGGTGGCGCATGTTACACAGGGTTTCAAGGCTATGCCGCCGCGTGGATTGTGCATGGACTGCAGTGCCGAGGACTACCGATTGGTCATCCTTTGGATGAGCGGCAGTCCCGATACATAACATTTCACCCTTAGCCGTGTTGGATTAGCTGATGAACAAACTAGTCGTGAGTCTGCTGTTGACCATGGGTGTCGCGGGTGCGGCCACTGCTGCCGAACCCATCAAAGGCGATGCTGCCGCTGGCCAGGCCAAGACGGCCGTCTGTGGCGCCTGCCACAACCCCGACGGCAACAGCCTGGCGCCGAACTTCCCGAAACTCGCCGGCCAAGGCGAACGTTATCTCGAAAAACAGCTGCACGATATCAAGGCCGGCAAGCGTACCGTGCTGGAAATGACGGGCATGCTCGCCAACTTCAGCGACCAGGACCTGGCCGATATCGCCGCGTACTTCTCCAGCCAGAAAGGCAGTGTCGGCGCCGCCGACCCGAAACTGGTGGAACGAGGCCGCGCGTTGTTCAACGGCGGCGACCTGGAAAAAGGCATGCCCGCCTGTACCGGCTGCCACTCGCCCAACGGCGCAGGGATCGCCCTGGCTGGTTTCCCGCACCTCGGTGGCCAGCACTCGCAGTATGTGACCAAGCAGCTCACTGATTTCCGTGAGGGCAACCGCACCAACGACGGCGACGCCATGACCATGCGGACCATCGCCGGCAAGCTGAGCAACAAGGATATCGAGGCGCTCTCCAGCTACATCCAGGGGTTGCACTGAGGTCAGTCGCCAGGTCCTGGCGTCTCTTTGCCGGCAACAGGGCTTCGCAACCCGCGCGTTAACAATGGGTTAATGATGTGCGACAAAGATGAAAGGGCAGCCCGTGCTGCCCTTTTTTTCGTTCAGGGTCGTACACTACAGAACTCACGCCCTTCCCGGCCTGTCCCAGACAGGTCGCGTCGAGGCGACCAAAGACTGCTCAGGAGTAAAGCATGCGTAAACTGATTCTCAGCGCTGCGCTGGTCGCCGCCAGCGTGTTCGGTATGACCGCCGTACAGGCCGCGGAGCCTGCCACCGCCGGCAAGGAATATATCGAGCTGAGCAACCCCGTCCCCGTGTCCGTGCCGGGCAAGATCGAAGTGGTCGAACTGTTCTGGTACGGCTGCCCGCACTGCTACCACTTTGAACCTGTGATCAACCCGTGGGCCGAGAAGCTGCCCAAGGACGTCAACTTCAAGCGCGTACCCGCCATGTTCGGCGGCCCGTGGGATGCCCACGGCCAGATGTTCCTGACCCTCGAAGCCATGGGCGTCGAGCACAAGGTGCATGCCGCGGTCTTCGATGCCATCCAGAACCAGCGCAAGCGCCTGACCGACCCGCAAGACATGGCCGACTTCCTGGCTACCCAGGGCGTCGACAAGGACAAGTTCCTTGCCACCTTCAACTCCTTCGCCATCAAGGGCCAGGTCAACCAGGCCAAAGAGCTGGCCAAGAAGTACGAAATCACCGGCGTGCCAAGCATGGTGGTCAACGGCAAGTACCGCTTCGACCTGGGCACCGCAGGTGGTCCGGAAGGCGTACTGAACGTTGCCGACCAGTTGATCGACAAGGAGCGCGCCGCTAAGTAAGCGGCGAACCCCATGGCTCGCTTGCGCCCCACCCGTGGCGTCGGCCTGCACCAGCCGCAGGTCAACGAACATCACCTGCAGGCCTCTGGCCTGCCAGAGGATGGTCGCCTGCGGCTGCTCAGTTTCAACATCCAGGTCGGCATCAGCACCGAGCGCTACCGTCATTACCTGACCCGCAGTTGGCAGCACCTGCTGCCGCATACCGGGCGAGCGGGCAACCTGCAGAAGATCGGTGACCTGCTCGGCGATTTCGACCTGGTGGCCCTGCAAGAGGCCGATGGCGGCAGCCTGCGCTCAGGCTACGTCAACCAGGTGGAGCACCTTGCCCAGCTGGGCGCCTTCCCCTACTGGTACCAGCAGCTCAACCGCAACCTCGGGCGTTTCGCCCAGCACAGCAACGGCGTACTCAGCCGCCTGAAGCCCCAGCACCTGGAAGACCACCCGCTGCCCGGCCCGGCCGGTCGCGGCGCGATCCTGGTGCGCTTTGGCGACGGTGACGACGCGCTGATCGTGGTGATGATGCACCTGGCGCTGGGTGCCAAGACCCGCGCCCTGCAACTGGCCTACATTCGCGAGCTGATCGGCGGCTACCGTCATCAGATCCTCATGGGTGACATGAACACCCACGCCACCGACCTGCTCGAGCACTCGCCGCTGCGCGATCTGGGCCTGATTGCCCCCCAGGTCGAGGCCACCTTCCCGAGCTGGCGGCCACAGCGCTGCCTCGATCACATCCTGCTCAGCCCGAGCCTCACCCTGGAACGGGTCGAGGTGCTGGCACAACCGATTTCCGATCACCTGCCCGTCGCCGTCGAGATCCGATTGCCTGATGCCCTGACTGTGGATACGCTGCCGGTCCTGAGCTAGGCCTGCGTATGTGATCGGCGCGTTCAAGTGTTGGGGACTTGTGCCGAAATCCAGTCATCACAGGGCTAGATGCCATCACCCTTTGCGGATTCAGGCATGAGCGAAGAAGCCGAGCGCTGGAAAGAAAAATACCTTAAAAGCATCGAACAGCAGGAAAAGCTTGAGCGGCGTTGGGACGCTCGGCTCGACCTGTTGCGTCGTGGCCTGGTGCGCAGCACCCTGGCAGCGGAAGGTAGCGACAAGATCGTCGACCAGTGCATGAAGGAAATGCGCGAAGTCATCCGCAGCGACAATATGGACGCCGGGCTCGCCGGGTTGATCCCACGCCTGGAAAAGGCCGTGCTCGATTCCGAGCAGCGTCGGGAAACCCGCATGAACCAGGTCAGCGACGCGTTGACAGCACTGGTCAACCAGCTGCAGGCCTTGCCGCTCCCGGGTGAAGTGTCGCGGCCCCTGAAGAAACTGGCGAAAAAGCTCGACGGCGGCGTTAGCCAGTCCCGCGAACTGCCGCCCCTGCTGGGTGAGCTCAGCGGTCTGCAAGGGCGAGCCTTGAGTGCGGTGCAAAAGCCGGACGACGAGGCCCGCCCGGGTTTGCTGCAGCGCCTGTTCGGTGGGCGCGATGAAGCACAGGGTGAGCTGCAGCCTGCGCCACAACCTGCTCAGCCTGAGGAAAGCGCGAGCCTGGTTGCCGAGCCGGATACGCAACCGCAGGATGCCGACGAGCTCCACCCGCTTGCGGCCAGCATACCCGCGCCACCGCAGCAGCCAGTAATCGAGGCGTCGGGCCCGGTACTGGTCGAAGCCGTCGAAGAAACTTTCGCGGCGCCCCAGCCGCAAGCCGAGCCTGAGCCTCAAGCCGAGCCTGAGCCTGAACCCGAGACGCAGATCATCGAGCAGCAGGCGGCCGAGCCTGCGCCATTACCTGCCGAGGTTGTGCCTGAAGTCACCCGGCCATCACCTGTACAGACACTCGAAGAGCTGGCCGGCGAAGACGGCCCGTATGCCCTGCCCGACGCCGTCGAGCCGCCCTACAGCCAGGTGGCCGCCCATATCGAGCAGACCTTGATCGGCCTGCTCGACGACCTCAGCCTGCCCGAGCGCCACAAGGCCCAGGCCCTGGAGATGCGCGAGCGCGTGGCGCGCGGCCTCAACTGGTATGAACTGATCCCGGTGCTGGATGACCTGGCGGTCCTGATGCTGGCCATTACCGACAGCGGCCAACACGAGTTCGAAGCCTACCTGCAGCAGCTCAACGAACGCCTGGAAAGCTTCCAGAGCCATCTGCACGAAGCCAGTACCGGCCATGCCGACAACAGCTCCGCCGCTCGCGAGCTGGACAGCCAGCTGCGTGAGCAGGTCGACGGTCTGCAGAGCAGCGTGCAGGGTGCTGCCGATGTCGACAGCCTCAAGCACATCCTGGAAGGCCGCCTGGAAGGGTTGCTGCTGACCATGGACGACCACCAGCACGAGCGTGACCGCCGCGAGCAGGAACTGGCCAGCCGCCTGCACGGCTTGGCCGAGCGTGTGGCGAGCATGGAGCAGGAGGCCCTCGGTTACCGTGAGCACCTCGAAGAGCAGCGGCAGAAAGCGATGATCGACCCGCTGACCGGCCTGCCCAATCGCGCGGCCTGGTCCGAGCGGGTTGAACAGGAAGTGCTCGACTGGCATGAAAACGGCGGCCACCTGGCGATGGCCATCCTCGACCTCGATCACTTCAAGCGCATCAATGATGGCTATGGCCACCTGGCGGGCGACAAAGTGCTCAAGATCGTCGCCGACCAGCTGCGCAAACGCCTGCGTGGTCGCGACTTCATCGCCCGCTTCGGCGGTGAGGAATTCGTTTTGCTGTTGCCGCAAACCTCACCGCCCGCTGCGGTGCAGGTTGCCGAAGCACTGCGTGCGGCGATCGAAGCCTGCCCGTTCCACTTCAAGGGCGAGCGGGTGGTGATCACCACGTCCATCGGCCTCAGCGCCTTCCGCCCCGGCGAACGTGGCGACCAGGTGCTCAAGCGCGCGGACGAAGCCTTGTATCGGGCCAAGGACAAAGGGCGCAATCGCGTCGAACAGGCATAAATAGATACCGCTTGCGACGCTGCGGGGTCATCGACACTGCGGGCGAGCGCTGGTTTTCAGCGCATCGCCAACAGATCGATCAAACCCGGAGTGAATAAATGAAGATGACCCAGTGGATCATGCCAGTGCTGCTGAGCCTGATGTTCCAGGCAAACGCCATGGCCAAGGATGTGGTGCTGACCGCGCATGTGGCTGCCGATGGCAGTGTCCTGCGGCAATGGCCGGAGTGGATCAGCAAGGTCGAGCGCCAGCCGCAAGCCGACTATTTCACGCAATACAAGCTTAAGTTCAATCCGCGTATCGTCCATCAGGACCCGGGCTACTGTTCGGTGCAGCCAATCGATGCCAGCAGCCATGACCGCCTGATGCATGGTCAGGCCAAGGTCATCGGCAAGCCGCTGGCGGAACAGGTGACGGTCATGACCCAACTCGTGGACAAGAACGGCCCGAGCGGGGACAACTCGCTGGAGTTCCTGGTCATGTGCACTCGCTGAAAGGATCACTAACGCCAGGGCGGCAGCACGTTATACTGTAGCGCTGTTGTCGCCTACTCAATGACGTGCCCCCTGCAATGAAAAAGCTCTTCACCGCCCTGCTCCTGCTGGCCCTGGCCGGTTGTTCCAGCGGCCTGCGCATCGACCGCAGCCACCCCTCGGTCAACCAGGACAGCCGCATCCAGTTCGTCGTCGTGCATTACACCAACGCTTCGCTGGAGCGCTCGCTGGCGTTGTTGACCCACGGCGAGGTCAGCAGCCACTACCTGATCGGCGATGGCCCGGCCACTGTCTACCAGTTGGTCGACGAAAACCGTCGCGCCTGGCATGCCGGCGACAGCCAGTGGCAGGGCCGCACCTGGCTCAACTCCAGCTCCATCGGCATCGAGATCGTCAACCCGGGCTACACCGACACGCCGGCTGGCCGGGTCTGGCACCCTTACAGCGAAGCCCAGGTGCAGGCGCTGATCGCCTTGCTCAAGGACATCGTCAAGCGCAACAACATCGACCCACGCCATATCATCGGTCACAGCGACATCGCCCCCCTGCGCAAGCTCGACCCCGGGCCGCTGTTCCCCTGGAAGCGCCTGGCCGATGCCGGGCTAAGCATCTGGCCGGACGCCGCGTCGGTGGCACGCCAACAGGCCTACTTCGAGGCCAACCCGCCGACCGTCGCCTGGTACCAGCAGCAACTGGCGCGTTTCGGCTATGCCATCGACCAGACCGGCGAGCTCGATGTGGCCACGCGCCACGTCATAGCGGCGTTCCAGATGCGCTTCCGCCCGCAGCGTTTCGACGGCCTGCCGGATGCGCAGACTGCCGCCATGCTCCAGGTGCTCAACCGCAAACGTTGAACCTCGTGGGGGCTGCTTCGCGGCGCCGTCTTCCGAACGGCAAAGCTGGCTACTCATTCAGTTGCTATACCTTTGGTATTCAACTGGATGCCGCGCATGCCTGCCCCTAACGCCTCAGTGCGTCAATTTTTTCACCACCCCTGGCTGCTCGCGGTGCTCGCGGCCTTGGGCAGCGCTGCGCTGCTGTTGGCCGCCAGTGTCGGTGTGACCCTGCAGCAGATGAAGGACAGTGAAAGCGCCCAGATGAATGCCCGTGGCGAGCGCTTTCTCGAACGGCTGGAGCAGGTGTTCGGCCAGTTGCGTGAAGGGGTCGACCAATTGCAGTCGCAATCCCTGCGCGGCTGCGGCCCGCCCATGCAGGCCCTGCTGCAGCAGGTGGCGCTGAAGTCGCGGTTCATCTACGAGGCGGCCTATGCCGATGGCCAGTCGGCCTGCTCCAACCGCGGCGGCGAGCGGGTCATCGAGCCCTTGCGTGCGCCGGACATTGAAGGGCCGACCTACAGCTATTGGCTCAACACCACCACCGAACCCAATGAAAACCTGGCTGCCCTGATGCTGGGCCGTGGCAATTTCCTGGTGTCGACTTCGCGCGGGCATCTGAGCGATGTGGTCGACTTGCCGCCAGGCGGCAGCCTGCTGGTGGTGCTTGACCGCGGCAACCGCGCGATCCCGGTGCTCGGCCCGCCGCAGGCCTGGCCGCCCACTGCGGACTGGCCACCACCGTCGCACAAGTCGCTACTGGAACTGCATGATCGGCTGGTCTACCGCATGGCCACCAAGTCGCCCGACTACCAGTTGGTGCTGATCGCCCCGCGGGCCAGCCTGCCGCTCAAACTCAACGGGCTGCTCTGGCTGCTGTTCCCGGGCAGCCTGGTGCTGGCCTGCTGCATCGGCTGGCTGGTGCTGCAACTGATCCAGCAGCGCCGTTCGATGAGCTCCGAGCTGCAACAAGCCTTGCGCCGGGGCGAGCTGCAGGTGCTGTACCAGCCGATCATCGAACTGGACAGCCGCCGCTGTGTGGGGGCCGAGGCGCTGATACGCTGGCGCCGCCCGGACGGCAGCCTGACCAGCCCGGAGCTGTTCATTCCGCTGGCGGAAAATACCGGGCAGATCCGCCAGATCACCGATTTTGTCCTGCAGCGGGTGCTTGAACAGCTCGGCCAGCTGCTGCGCGCCAACCGTCACCTGTACATCTCGGTGAACCTGGCGGCCTGTGATGTCATGGAGCCGCGCATCGGCAGGGTTGCCGCGCGGCTGCTGGCGCAGCATCGGGTGGCCGCCAGCCAGATCGCGTTCGAGGTGACCGAGCGCGGGTTGATCGACGTCGTGGTGGCCCGGGACAACCTCCAGGCTTTGCGCACGGAAGGGCATCAGGTGCTGATCGATGATTTCGGTACCGGCTATTGCAGCCTGGCCTATTTGCAGACCCTGCCGGTGGACTGCCTGAAAATCGACAAGGCGTTCATCGACGCCCTTGGTCATGACGCCGCCAGCAGTGGCGTGGCCCCGCACATCATCCGCATGGCCCACGACCTGCACCTGCGGGTGATCGCCGAAGGTATCGAGTGCGAGGACCAGGCGCAGTTCCTCAGCAGCGAAGGGGTCAACTACGGCCAGGGCTGGCTGTTCGCCCACCCGCTCAACGCCCGGCAGTTCGCCGAGTTGATCACCCGCGGGCGGCGGGTGGCGGGGCGGCGGATCAATGATGAGCCTTGAGCGTTTTGCTGCCCTTGGGGCCCTCATCGCCGGCAAGCCGGCTCCCACAGGGGCTGCGGTGATCCTTGTGGGAGCCGGCTTGCCGGCGATGAAGGCGGTGAGCCAAGCCCGAGCGTCCAGGCTGGCGGTGCACTCACACCGGCAACGCCATGTAGAACTGTGTCCCCTGCCCCGGCCGTGAAAACACCCCCATGCGCCCGCCATGCAACTGCACGATCTCCTTGCACAGCGCCAAGCCCAGGCCGGCCCCGCCCTTCTTGCGCCCGACCTGCACGAACGGCTCGAAGATCCGCCCCTGCTGGCCATAGGCGATGCCTTCGCCGTTGTCCTCGACGCTGACAATCACCCGCTCCGCGTGCCGCCGAGCATGCAGGCGGATATGCCCACCGCTGGCGGTATGGCGGATGGCGTTGTGCAGCAGGTTGTCCAGCACCCGGTCGAGCTGGGCGATATCGGCCTGGATCCGCGGCAGTGGCGGTTCCAGTTCGCGAATCAGCTCGATCTGTTTTGCCGCAGCCTGCTCGGCAAAGCGGGCCTGGGCCCGTTCGAACAGGTCGTCGAGTGCGCAGGGCGCCAGTTCCAGCTTTTGCAGGCCGCTCTGGTAGCGGGAAAAGTTGAGCAGGTCGTTGATCAGTTGGGTGAGGCGCTGCATCTCCTCGCCGATGGTTTCAAGCAGGTCATGCTCACGGGCTTCGGGCGGGAAGCTGACCCGCTCGCGCAGCAGGCCGAAGGCCATGTGCATGCCGGTGACCGGGGTGCGCAGTTCGTGGGAGGCGCGCAACACGAATTCGCTGCGTACCCGCTCGAAGGCGCGCTGTTCGGTGACATCGTGCAGCACCATCACCGCGCCGAGGATCGGCCCTTGTGGGTGGCTGACCGGGGTCAGGCTGTAGGTCAGCAGGCGGCTTTCTTCGTCTACCTCCAGGCTCAGGTCGTCGGGCGGGCGATCCAGGCTGCCGCCGCGCAGCACCTGGCGCAGTTGCTGCTCCAGCTCCGGGCGTTGCAGCGCTTCGGCCAGGCTCGCGCCCAGGCGGTCGTGGCCCCAGCCCAACTGGCGCTGGGCCACCGGGTTGAAGTGTTCCAGGCGGCCCTGGCGGTCGATGATCAGCAGGCCGTCGTCGATGCTGTCGAGCACCGCTTGCAGGCGTTGCTGGCCCGCGAGCAGTTCGTCGACGTTGGTCGCCTGATGCTTGCGCAGGGCATCGGCCATCAGCCCGAAGCGTCGGGTCAGCTGGTTCAATTCGGTGGCCTGGGTGACGGGCAGGGTCACGTCGAAGTTGCCCTGCCCCAACTGGTCGGCCGCTTCGGCCAGCGCCTCGATGGGCTGGCCGAAGCGGCGGGCGATGTTGTGTGCGGTGATGAAGCCCAGCACCAGCACGGCCAGGCCCATCAGGCCGAGCAGGCCGCTGATCAGCAGGGCACGGTCGCGGGAGATTTCCTCACTGCGGGTGATGTGCTGCAACGCCTGTTCGTGTGAGTCGAGCAGATCGTTACGCAACTGGCTGAAGGCCGCCCCCAGGGGTTGCTCGGTACCCAGGCTGCGCGCGGGGGCCGGGCTTTCCCGGTAGGCCTGGAGGAAGGCTTGGTAATGGCTGGCGGCCTTGCTGAAACCGGTCCGTTCGCCGCCTTGCTCCAGCCCTTGGCTGAGCAGTGCCTGGAACTCGTTCTGCAAGCTGGCCAGGCTCTGCGCGGTGGTGTCTTCGTCGAGCATCAGGGTCAGCTGCTCGCCCAGGTTCTGCCGTAGCTTCAGCCCCAGTTCCAGGGTCTGGGAGGTGTCCTGCACCGAACGCTGTTGCATGGCCGCCATCTGCAGCACGCTGACCAGCCCCAGCAGCAGCCCCAGCAGGGCCACCGTGACCAGCGCCGAAATGCTCAGGAACAGCCGCGTGCGCAGCTTCATTGGCGTTTTCACAGGTTGAACTGCTTGCGCTTGCGGTACAGCGTGGAGGCGTCGATGCCCAGGGTCTTGGCAGCCTGGTCGAGGGTGTCGCTGGCCGCCAGCACTGCCGCGATATGGGCGCGCTCCAGTTCGTCCAGGCTCAGTGCGGCGCCGACCCTTGGCGCGTTGCCGGTGGGCTGCTCGCCCATGCCCAGGTGGCTGATTTCCACGCGCTCCTGCGGGCAGATGATGCTGGCCCGCTCGACCACGTTGCGCAACTCACGGATGTTGCCTGGCCAGCGATAATTGAGCAGTGCCGTGCGGGCTTCGTCGCTGAAACCACGGGCTGGGCGTGAATATTCTTTGACGAAGCGAGCAAGGAACCGCTCGGCCAGGGTCAGGATGTCCTCGCTGCGCTCACGCAGCGGCGGCAGGTGCAAGGTGATCACGTTCAGGCGATAGAGCAGGTCTTCACGGAACCGGTTCTCGCGGACCATCTCGTCCAGGTTGAGGTTGGTCGCCGCCAGGATGCGCACATCGGCACGGCGGGTGACCGGGTCGCCGACCCGCTCGTACTCCTTGTCCTGGATGAAGCGCAGCAGTTTTGGCTGCAATGTGAGGGGAAAATCGCCGATCTCGTCAAGGAACAAGGTGCCGCCATCAGCTTGGCTGACCCGCCCCAGGGTGCTTTCGCTGGCGCCGGTGAAGGCGCCCCGGGTGTGGCCGAACAGCTCGCTCTCCATCAGTTCGGCATTCAGCGATGGGCAGTTGATGGTCACGCAGGCCTTGCGCGCGCGCTTGCTCCAGCCATGGATGGCGCGGGCCAGTTCGCCCTTGCCGGTGCCCGACTCGCCGAGGATGAGGATGTTGGCGTCGGTGGTCGCCACCTGCCGGGCGGTTTCCAGCACGGCCATCATGGCCGGGGTGTGGGAGTCTAGGCCGTCCTTGGGTTTGCGCAGCTCGCCTTCCAGCGCCTCCAGGCGCGCCGACAGCTGGCGCACTTCCAGTTGCTTGGCGGTAGCCAGGCGCAGCTGGTCAGGGCTGCAGGGTTTGACCAGGTAGTCGGCGGCGCCGGCCTGGATCGCGTCCACGGCGGTATCGATCGCCGAATGGGCAGTGACGATCACCACGCGCATCCAGGGGGCCTGGACGCGCATCTGCGCCAGTACATCGAGGCCGTTGTCCTCGCCCAGGCGCAAATCGAGGAAGCACAGGTCGAACACCTGGCGCTGCAGCAGGGCCTCGGCCTGGGCGGCACTGTTGGCGGTGGCCACGCTATAGCCCTCGTCCTCGAGGCAGTAACGGAAGGTACGCAGGATGGCGGACTCATCGTCCACCAGCAGAATGCGGCCTTGGTTGTCCTGGGCTGATTCCATTTTCCTGCGCTCCTTTGGGATAGATCTCAATTAGTGTCGGAAAAATCGGGCAAGTTGCATGGTCGATTCTGATTGATCCGACGCCCTGCATGCTAGCCGGTTGCCTTGATAGTGGCTAAGTGACTGATAACTTTGGAGTTTGAAGTTAGGAAGTGGCCATCATGGCGGCTGTGCGGAGCGCTGGTGGATGTCGCCCACCCCAAAAGGCGGTCCAGGTGCGAGGGTGAATCGTGCAAATCGCCCGACGCGTTTGCCGGTCATCGTGCAGGATACGCACCTCTCGATTTCGCATAATTTCATAACTATATGATTTTATTGAATTTTCTTAACTGAAAAAGACTGGCACGCGAGCTGCAATTACCTGTTCAGGTTTCAAGAACAAGTACAGCAGGAGGAGCCGGCATGAATCACCTACCCACCAACCGCACGCAGTACGCCGTACTGCCCCTGCGCCAGTTGCTGTTCCTCGGCGCGGCCTTGCTGATCACCCTGGCAGCCGGCCAGTTCTACTACAGCTGGCAGACCGCCCGCCTGGCCGATCAGGTGGCGGCGCAGACCCTGGTGCTGACGCAGCTCAAGGCGAGCCGTGTGAGCACCCAGGTGGCGGCGGTGGCGCCGTTGCCGGTGGGTGACACCACCCCTGCACGGGTCGAGAACGTCCAACCCGAGCAACGCTGGGTGTTCTAGACCACCAACGATTTTGCACACGTAAGGAGAAACATCATGCTGAGCTGGGCTATCACCTTCCTGATCATCGCCATTGTCGCCGCGGTCCTGGGCTTCGGTGGTATCGCTGGCGCGGCGACCGGCATCGCGAAGATCCTGTTCATCGTCTTCCTGGTGCTGTTCGTGGCTTCTTTCTTCTTCGGACGAGGCAGGGGTTGAACCATGAGGCGGATGCTTTGCCACGCCTTGGCTGGCGCCCTGCTTGCGGGCGCCAGCAGCCTGGCGCTGGCGGCCAATGACGGCCAGGTGCGGGCCAACCAGTTGTTAGGCTCGGACCCCGAATACCAGGAAACCTGGCAGCACACGATCAAGGGCGAGGAACGTTTGCCCGAATGGGTGATCAACCTCACCGGCAGCGCCCCGCTGCAGATGTCGGCGGTCACCGAGGACGGCGAGCAGTATCTGGTCGGCCCATTGTGCGAGGCCGACAGCACCTGCACCTACAAGCGCCTGATCGTGGCGTTCAGCTGGGACAAGGACAATGCCTACGGGATGCTCGTGGAAGTACCCGAAGGCCTGCCCTCGGACAAGTCGCCCACCCGCCATGCGGACTATCGCTGGCTGGGCAAGCCTGACGACGGCATGAAAGCCTTGCTGCAGGAGCAGCTCAAGCGCGACCCGAACTGGTACTGAGCCATTTGAGGCCTGCGGGTACGCACTGTCACGAAATAGAAGCTGAACCTTTCTATCTTTCTGGCTTCTATGATGCGCCGCCCCGAGGAGGGGCAGCGCATGACCAGGGGGCCGGGCTGTTCTGATTGATGCAGGATCGGAGTGGCCTAGGGGTACAGGGAGTACCTCCGCAAGGGCCAGGTCAGGCGAAGGTGGCATCGGAAGTTTCAGATCGGTCATGGCCTACAGAGATCAGAGACCGATCTGGCTTCCGAGGTGCCTTTATGTAGGACTCATTCCTTATATGTACGTCTTTTCTCCAAAGACACATTTTGTCTTGACCGTACATCGAAATTTTTTAGCCTGACTGACAGCTCAGGTTCAGTGGCATTTTAGCCATTCGGATTGTCGAACACGCCATTCAAACCCCCGTACGCACGCCGTCAAATCTGCCGAATTATGGCGCTTTGGTCTTGTTCGGAAATCCGAACGTTGAAAATCAAGGGCTTGGCGATGCTCGATTTCATGTTCTGGTCTCATGCCGATTCGGCATGGGGTACTCGTTTCCGGCATTAGACTGCCCCCCTTCCCGTCGCAATAGTTGCCGCCTTTTTCCCTGGCCCAAGCACTCGAAAGATGTGCTCGCGGTGTCCTTTCATGGGGCCACCGCACGCCAAGGTCGTGTTGCCATCACGCTTTAAACGGCTCTGGTACGCGGCTTTGCGGTTGGCGTCCTTGACCACTACAACAAAGGGTAATGACATGAAGAAGGCAAAACTGAGCCTCGCCTGGCAGATCGTCATCGGTCTGTTGCTGGGCGTTGCAGTCGGCGCGCTACTGAATCATTTCAGTGCAGAAAAGGCATGGTGGATCAGCAACGTCCTCCAGCCGGCCGGCGACATCTTCATTCGCCTGATCAAGATGATCGTTGTCCCGATCGTGATTTCGTCGCTGATCGTGGGTATCGCCGGAGTTGGCGACGCGAAGAAACTGGGCAGCATTGGCCTCAAGACCATCCTCTACTTCGAGGTGGTGACCACCATCGCCATCGTCGTCGGCCTGGTGCTGGCCAACGTGTTCCACCCGGGCGCCGGCATCGACATGAGCACCCTGGGCACCGTCGACATCTCCAAGTACCAGGCCACCGCGGCCGAGGTGCAGCATGAGCATGCGTTCATCGAGACCCTGCTCAACCTGATCCCGTCGAACATCTTCGCAGCGCTGATGCGTGGCGAAATGCTGCCGATCATCTTCTTCTCGGTCATGTTCGGCATGGGTTTGTCGAGCCTCAACGCCGAGCTGCGCGAGCCGCTGGTGCGCACCTTCCAGGGCGTGTCGGAGACCATGTTCAAGGTCACCCACATGATCATGAACTACGCCCCGATCGGCGTGTTCGCCCTGATCGCCGCCACTGTCGCCAACTTCGGCTTCGCCTCCTTGCTGCCGCTGGCCAAGCTGGTGCTGCTGGTGTACTTCGCCATCGCCTTCTTCGCCTTCATGGTGCTTGGCCTGGTGGCGCGCGTGTTCGGCTTCTCGATCATCAAGATCATGCGCATCATGAAAGACGAGCTGATCCTCGCCTACTCCACTTCCAGCTCCGAGACCGTGCTGCCGCGCGTGATCGAGAAGATGGAAAAGTACGGCGCGCCGAAGTCGATCTGCTCGTTCGTGGTGCCGACCGGCTACTCGTTCAACCTCGACGGCTCGACCCTGTACCAGAGCATCGCGGCGATCTTCATCGCCCAGCTGTACGGCATCGACCTGTCCTGGAGCCAGCAGCTGCTGCTGGTGCTGACCCTGATGGTCACTTCCAAAGGTATCGCCGGCGTACCGGGCGTGTCCTTCGTGGTGCTGCTGGCCACCCTGGGCAGCGTTGGTATCCCGCTGGAAGGCCTGGCCTTCATCGCCGGTGTCGACCGCATCATGGACATGGCCCGTACCGCGCTGAACGTGGTGGGTAACGCCCTGGCCGCCGTGGTCATCGCCAAATGGCAGGGTATGTACGACGCCGAAAAAGGCGAGGCGTACTACAAGTCGCTGGTGCTGGACAAAGGCAAGACCGAGGCAGTGGTGGCCGGCAAGACCGTCAACCAGTAAGCCTTCGCGCTGAACCCAAAAGCCCCGACTTGTCGGGGCTTTTTGTTTTCTGGCTTCTGGCTGGCAGATAGGTTGCCTGCTGCGGCCTCATCGCCGGCAAGCCGGCTCCCACAAGGGATCGCAAAGCCCTGTGGGAGCCGGCTTGCCGGCGAAGCGCCGCAACAGAGGGCGCAGGGTTTGCGCTATCATTCGGGCATTTTTCACGGGGGATCACAGATGCTCAACGGCCTCTGGCTCGGCTTTTTCCTGGTGGCGGCCATTTCCGCCCTGGCCCAATGGCTGGTCGGCGGCAACGCCGGCATCTTCGCCGCGATGGTCGAGAGCATCTTCGCCATGGCCAAGCTGTCGGTCGAGGTCATGGTCCTGCTGTTCGGCACCCTGACGCTGTGGCTGGGCTTTCTCAAGATCGCCGAGCAGGCCGGCATCGTCGAATGGCTGGCCAAGGTACTCGGCCCGCTGTTCGCCCGGCTGATGCCGGAAGTGCCGCCCGGCCACCCTGCCCTGGGCCTGATCACCATGAACTTCGCCGCCAATGGCCTGGGCCTGGACAACGCCGCCACCCCCATCGGCCTCAAGGCCATGCGCGCGCTGCAGGAGCTCAACCCCAGCAGCACCACGGCGAGCAACGCGCAGATCCTGTTCCTGGTGCTCAACGCCTCGTCGCTGACCCTGCTGCCGGTGACCATCTTCATGTACCGCGCCCAGCAGGGCGCGACCGACCCGACCCTGGTGTTCCTGCCGATCCTGCTGGCCACCAGCTGCTCGACCCTGGTTGGCCTGCTGTCGGTGGCGGTGATGCAGCGCCTGCGCCTGTGGGACCCGGTGGTGCTGGCCTACATGATTCCCGGTGCGCTGCTGCTGGGTGGTTTCATGGCGTTTCTCGGCACCCTTTCGGCGGCCGCGCTGGCCAGCCTGTCGTCGATCCTCGGCAACCTGACGCTGTTCGGCGTGATCATCCTGTTTTTGCTGATCGGCGCCTTGAAGCGGGTGAAGGTGTACGAGGTGTTCGTCGAAGGTGCCAAGGAAGGTTTCGACGTGGCCAAGAGCCTGCTGCCGTACCTGGTGGCCATGCTGGTGGCGGTGGGCGTGCTGCGCGCTTCCGGCGCCCTGGAGTTGGCCCTGGACGGTATTCGCCATGCGGTGAGCTGGATGGGCCTGGACAGCCGCTTCGTCGAGGGCCTGCCCACCGCGCTGGTCAAGCCGTTCTCGGGCAGCGCGGCGCGGGCCATGCTGATCGAGACCATGCAGACCCACGGCGTCGACAGCTTCCCGGCGCTGGTGGCGGCGACCATCCAGGGCAGCACCGAAACCACCTTCTACGTGCTGGCGGTGTACTTCGGCGCGGTGGGCATCCAGCGGGTGCGCCATGCCGTGGGTTGCGCCCTGCTGGCCGAGCTGTCCGGCGTGGTCGCGGCGATCTTCGTCTGCTACTGGTTCTTCGCCTGAGCCTGGGCGGCCTGGCTCACGGTCCAGTCGATCACCTGGCGCGCCAGCTGGTCGCTGGCCGCGCCGAAGCCGGCGACCGCTGACGGCACCTGCGTGCTGGCGAGTGGCTGGC
Source organism: Pseudomonas sp. ES1 (assembly GCF_050586605.1). Classification (NCBI taxonomy): domain Bacteria; kingdom Pseudomonadati; phylum Pseudomonadota; class Gammaproteobacteria; order Pseudomonadales; family Pseudomonadaceae; genus Pseudomonas; species Pseudomonas sp. ES1. The sequence continues at coordinate 175,977 of NZ_JBOBDM010000002.1, forward strand.
GCACCTCGAAGCGCTTGCTGGCGAGGATGCGCTGGCTGCGCCCCTGCACCAGCCGCGCGTCGTAGCGGATCACCACCTCCACCTGGTCCTTGGCCCGGTATTCACTCTGGAACGCCTGCAGCTCGCCGCCCAGCTCGTAGTCGGCCTGCAGGTTGGCGTCGTCGGCGCTCAGGCGCTGCACCCGGCCGTCGCGCTGGAAACCATCGAGCAGGCGGTTGCGCACCAGCATCGGCACCGGGTCGCTCCAGCGCGCGCCCTTGTAGCTGCTGATCACGTCACCCTGGGGGATCACCGCGATGCGCGGCCCGGCCAGGGCTTCGCTGGCCAGGGGTTTGTTCAGGCGCAGCGACCAGTTTGCCGGTGTGGCGTTGCCGGCCGCCTGCTGCACGGGCAGGCGGTAGATATCCACAGGTTCGGTCTGCGGCAGGATCGAGCAGGCCGAAGCCAAGCTCAGCGTGGCGGCCAGGGCGAGCAGACGTGGCGACAGGCTCATGGCTGGAACTCCTTGTTGTTGTCGCGACCGAGCAGATAGCCGCTGGGGTCGGCCTCCAGGCGCCGGGAGATGCCCTTGAGCGCATTGAGGGTGTCGCGCAGTTCGCGGATGGCCGGGGCGATCTGGTTCAGGCCTTGGGCACCGTCGTCGAGGGACTGGCGGTTGTCCTGTAGCAGGCTGTTGATGGTCGCGCTGCTTTGGGCCAGCGACTGCATGGCCTGCTCGGCGCTGCCAATGGCCTGCTTGCCCTGGGTGCCGAGCAGGCCGTTGGCGTTGCGCATCAGCGCCTGGGTTTCGGCCAGGGTGGCGTTGGCCTGCTTGCCGACTTCGCCCAGCTGGGCGATGGCCGCACCGATGCCGTCTTTCTGGCTGGCGAAGGCGCCGGTAGTCTGGTCGAGGTTGGCCAGGGTGTTGCTCAGGTGCTCGATGTTGTTTTCCGAGAACATCTGGTTGGCGTTGTGCAGCAGCAGGTTGATGTTGGTCACCAGGTCGCTGCTGTCGTTGAGCAGTTGCGAAATCGGCGATGGCGAGGCGACGATCACTGGCAGTTTGCCGTCCTGGCCCTTGAGCGCTGGGCTCTCTGGCGTGCCGCCGGTAAGTTGGATGAACGAGTTGCCGGTGACCCCGGCCAGGGTCAGCTTGGCCTTGGTGTCTTCCTTCACCGGCGTATCGGCGGACAGGCGAATGCGCGCCAGTACCCGGCGCGGATCTTTCGGGTCCAGGCGCAAGGTGCTGACGTCCCCGACCTTGATGCCGTTGTACTGCACCGGGCTGCCGCGGGACAGGCCGGAGACAGCCTCGTTGAACACGACTTGATAGTCCTTGAAGGCGTCGTCGACGCTGGACTTGGTCAGCCACAGACCAAACAGCATGGCGCCAGCCACCACCAGCACGGTGACCAGGCCGATCAGGACATGATGCGCTCGGGTTTCCATCGTTCAAGGCTCCTGGCGGGCGCGCAGGGCGGCGTCTTCGGCCGCCCGGCCGCGCGGGCCGTGAAAGTATTCGTGAATCCAGGTGTCGTCGGTCTGTTCGACTTCACTGAGGGGGCCGGCCACCAGCACCTTCTTCTGCGACAGCACCGCCACCCGGTCGGTGATGGTGTAGAGGGTGTCCAGGTCGTGGGTGATCAGGAACACCGACAGCCCCAGGGCGTCGCGCAAGGTGAGGATCAGTTGGTCGAAGGCGGCGGCGCCGATCGGGTCGAGGCCGGCAGTGGGCTCGTCGAGGAACAGGATGTCCGGGTCCAGCGCCAGGGCGCGGGCCAGGGCCGCGCGCTTGATCATGCCGCCGGACAGCGAGGCCGGGTACTTGTCGGCAGCGCTGATCGGCAGCCCGGCCAGGGCCAGCTTGACCCCGGCCAGGTGCTCGGCGTCGGCGCGCGACAGCCCGGCGTGCTCGATCAGCGGCAGCGCGACGTTTTCGGTGACGGTCAGCGACGAGAACAGCGCGCCCTTCTGGAACAGCACACCAAAGCGCCGCTCCACCTGCGAGCGTTGGCCTTCGTCGAGGGTGGCCAGGTTCTGGCCGAACACCTTGACGATGCCCTCGTTGGGCCGGCGCAAACCGATGATGCTGCGCAACAGCACCGACTTGCCGCTGCCCGAGCCCCCCACTACGGCGAGGATTTCACCGCGGTACAGGTCCAGGTCGAGGTTTTCGTGCACGCTCTGGCTGCCGAAGCGGTTGCAGAGGCCCCGGGCTTCGATCACTGCTTCCCGGCCGTTCACCAGCCCATCTCCATGAAGAACAGCGCGGCCACCGCATCCAGCACGATAACCACGAAGATCGACTGCACCACCGCCGAGGTCGTGTGGGCGCCCACCGATTCGGCGCTGCCGCTGACCTTGAAGCCTTCCAGGCAGCCGATGGTGGCGATCAGGAAGGCGAAGAACGGTGCCTTGGCCAGGCCCACCAGGAAGTGCTGCACGCCGATGTCGCTTTGCAGCAGCGAAAGGAACATGGCCGGCGAGATGCCCAGCGACAGTGCGCAGACCACCGCGCCACCGACGATGCCGCAGATCATCGCGACGAAGGTCAGCAACGGCAGCGCGATCAGCAGCGCCAGCACCCGCGGCACCACCAGCAGCTCGATGGGGTTCAGGCCCAGGGTGCGGATGGCGTCGATCTCTTCGTTGGCTTTCATCGAGCCGATCTGCGCGGTGAATGCGCTGGCGGTCCGCCCGGCCATGAGGATGGCGGTCAGCAGCACGGCGAATTCCCGCAGGAAAGAGAACGCCACCAGGTCGACGGTGAAGATCGTCGCGCCGAAGTTGGCCAGCACCGTGGCACCGAGGAAGGCCACCACGGCGCCGACCAGGAAGGTCAGCAGGGCAACGATGGGGGCGGCGTCCAGGCCGGTCTGTTCGAGGTGGGCGACCACCGGGGTGACGCGCCAGCGGTGAGGCTGCAGCAGGCGGCGCAGCAGGGTTTCGAGGATCAGGCCGATAAAGCCCAGCACTTGTTTGGTGTCTTGCCACAGGGTGTCGACGGCGCAGCCGATGCGCGCCAGCAGCAGGAGCAGCACCGGGCGCTCGGGTTGTTTGACCGGGATGCAGTAGTCCTGCACCGAGCAGTAGACGTTCTTGAGCAGGGCGCGGCTGGCGTCGGGGAGTTGGTCGGTACAGTGCGCCAGGCGTTCGGAGCCGAGCAGTTCGGCCAGCAGTGAGGCGCCGGCGGTGTCCAGGCGGCCCAGCTGGCTGAGGTCGACCTGGGTGTCGGCGCCGTACTGGCTGCGCAGCTGCTCGCAGTCGCGCTTGAGGCTGGCGTAGTGGGCCAGGGTCCAGTCGCCGACGATACGCAGGCGGGTGGGCTGCTGGTTGTTGTCCAGGATGGCGCTCGGGGCGGTCATAGGCTCCATGCATCTGACTGGCGGGTGGCGAGTCAGATCATAGCGCAGTGGGGCCGCGTTGCGGCCTTATCGCTGGCAAGCCAGCTCCACAAGGTCCTGGTGTGTTCATTGTGGGAGCTGGCTTGCCAGCGATAGGGCCTGAGTCGATCAACTTTTCGCTGCGTCATCCAGCACTTTGAACCTGAGCACCCCGATTACCTGGCCATCTTCGGTCAGCACCCGCACCTGCCACTTGCCCACCGGGTTGGGCGGGAAGTTCTGCTTGTGGGTCCAGGCCCGGTAGCCTTCCTTGCGCCCGCCGTGAATGTCCAGGGCGATGCGGTCCACCTCTTTGCCGTCCAGCTGCCACACGTGGTAAATGCGCTCGTTGAGGCCGCGCGGGGCATTGATTGCGGTGTAGGCGTACAGGCCGCCATTGCGGATGCGGCTGGCGGGCACTTCCTCCAGCGACGCGCCCGGCTGGCGGTTGAGCACTTCGGTGCTGATCGCCACGTCGGTCATCCACAGGGTCGCTGGCGGCACCCAGGAACGCATCAGCCAGCCGCCGCCGCCCACCGCCAGGGTCACCAGCACCAGGCCCACGCCACGGCGCCAATTGTTGATCGGGAAGCTGCTGGCCAGGCTTGGGAACGACAGCACCATGGCGGCGACCAGCGCCAGCTTGAAGCTCTGCGCGGTGGTCAGGTGCAGGATGATCGGCAGTGCCGTGAGCAGCGCGGCGAACAGGGTCAGGGTGTGCAGTGCCAGGAACAGCCAGCGCCTGGGGGCCAGCCACTTGTGGTACAGCGGGTCGACGATGGAAATCAGCCCCGCGGCGCCGAGCAGGCCGGTGAAGACCAGCTGGCCGCTGTTCCAGGTGGTGGTGATGAAGAAGAACGGCAGGACGAAGAACAGGCTTTCCTGGTGGATCATCTGCGTTGCGAAGCGCAGCAGCGGCTGTGGGATCTCGCGCTTGAAGGTACGCGCGAACAGCTCGGTGAGGGTGTTCTCCAGCATCAGCCAGACCCAGCTGATCAGCATGACGATGGCGATCCAGCTGGCCAGGCCGGCCTGGCGGTCGACCAGGATGAAACTGCCGATACCCGACAGGAAACCGTAGAGCGCGATGATACCGGGGTAGCGCTTGAGCAGTTCGATCACGCGCAGGACGAAGTTGGGTATTGGGGGCATGGGGCTACAACAGAATGATTGGGAGGCTGCTCGGGCCTCTTCGCGGGTAAACCCGCTCCCACAAGGTCCACCAATAACCCTGTGGGAGGGGGTTTCCCCCC